>JALRGJ010000082.1 GCA_023253435.1 Ilumatobacteraceae bacterium
CAAGGTGATCGAAGAGCAGGCTGATATCTGGTCTTTCTTCTTTTACAATACCAACAGCCCAGTAAATTATCCTGCCGGTAAATAGCCGGCAACCCGCGGCTTCGTTTCCCAAAGACAAGCTTACAATGCCTGTATCTTCACTGCTCCGCAGTGGATACAGGCATTGGTTTTGCACAAAATAACGTACTTTTGCCAACGGACAAGCGTAAGCAAATCGCAACAATGATTAAAAGGACTTCCTTTCTCCACACCCTGCTGCTGGCTGTCGTATTTGGCGCAGTTTCCTGCAGCAACGATTCTCCTCAGGGCAGTATCCCTGTGAGGCCGGCTGGCCCTGCCAATAGCGTCAGGGTGTACACGCATCGCTATCTGTTTCACGATGATCAGATTTTCAAGGCTTTCGAACAGCGGGCCAATGCCAAAGTGGAGGTAATTCAGTTGTCTTACGGACAGCTTCTGGCAGAGGCACGGAGCAACGGGCTCGCCAATGCCGATCTGGTTATCCTCAACGATCTTGCACAGCTCAAGCAGCTCGAGGGTATGGGCTTATTGCAGCCTTTTCAGGCGGGCATTTTTGATCAAGGTGTCTGAACCAACGCTTTTTGCAGCGTTTGAAAAGTTGAGATCATTCATAGATTGCGTTGGCACAAGATGAACGTGAACATGGTTGACTTCAAAGCCGGCAATCACGACTCCAATACGTTCACACGGAAATGCCTTACTTAAAGCAATCGACAACTTGTGGCTCACTTCAAACACACGTTGTGACAGATCTGGGGTCATATCGATCCAGTGATCGACCTCAGCAATGGGAACGACCAAAACATGCCCATCTGCTAGCGGATTAATGGACAGAAATGCAACTACGTGGTCGTCCCGATACACGAAAACTCCCGGCAGTTCTCCATTGATTATCTTGGTGAAGATTGTGCTCATCCGGTGTAACCGCCACTCACTGGGTACACATCTCCAGTGCAGTATTCCGACTCTGGGCCCGAGAGAAAGCGAATCATTTCAGCTAATTCCTCTGCCATTCCCATGCGACCCTTACCAATGCGCATCACGATGGCTGCCTTAAGAACTTCGCTGAAAGGAGTGAGCAATGGAGTATCTATGTATCCAGGGCACACTGCATTGACGTTGATTCCTAGACCTGCAACTTCCGCTGCTACAGATTTTGTCAGCGAGATAATTGCTGTTTTCGCAACTGAATAGTGGGCTGCGCCCGCAGATGGATAGAGCCCCAGCACGGAAGAAATATTTATGATTCGTCCACTACGTTGGGGTTGCATATGACGAAGAGCTGCTCTGCATCCGTAGAAAGCACCATAGAGATGAACCTTAATCATCCTGTCCCAATCGGCGTCCGACATATCCACTAAGTAATTCATCGGTTCTAATTTGCTGATGTCTCCACTCATTCTCGCGTTCATATTGGCCATTGTGAGTTCGATTTTTTCTGAAACATTTGCAGGGGCGATTCCTGCGTTGTTCACCATGATGTCCAGTCGGCCCAGTTGTGAAACGCACTCATCAACCGCCGCGTCAAATTTTTCTGAGTCTGTAACGTCAAAGGGGAGTGCAATGCCACCTACCTCGTCTGCGATTTTTTGAGCGGCATCAGGGTTGAGGTCATTGATGGCGATGAGTGCTCCATCTGCCGCCAATCGACGGGCAGCGGCGGCACCCAGGCCAGATCCTCCTCCGGTAATAAATGCAACTTTTTCGTCCAGTGTGTAAGCCATGCGACCAAACTAACTCGGTCACCTTGGTCTAGTAATCACTGGGGATAGTGTCAGTCCGTGCGATTGAAATCGATACTGACTATTCCCAACCTTGTCACGATTGTGCGTTTAGCTATGTTGCCTTCCTATGTGTCTCTGATGGCTGATGGCCGAGTGGTAGCGGGTAGTTGGTTTTTTGGTCTTCTTGCGGCTACCGATTGGGTAGACGGCTATCTTGCGCGACGTCTCAATCAAGTGAGCGAATTGGGAAAAGTTATTGATCCGGTTGCAGATCGCCTTGTGTTTTTTGTGGGCATTGGGGCCGCCATGAACTACGGATTTTTCCCCGTGTGGTGTGGTGTGATCATTCTTTTTCGAGAAGTATCCATCGCGCTTCTCATGGTGGGAGCGACAGCCCTCGGAATGGAGCGATTTCCTGTAACGCCCTTAGGAAAGAAAGCCACTTTTGCGCTTTTGTGTGCAGTTCCTTGGATCACCCTAGGAACAGCTGGGGGCTGGTGGTCCTTATTCAGTGTGATTGGTTGGGCAGCCTGCATCCCCGGAATCGCAATTTCCTATGCCTCTTTCTTTAAGTATTTGCCCACTGTCCGAGCCCATATGTCTTTTGGTGCAAGACGGTAGCGAGTACCGTAGGGGATGTGAATATTCCATCCCATCTTCGCTACACCAAAGACCATGAGTGGGTATCTGTAACTGGTTCAGTTGCGCGTATCGGAATTACCGATTACGCCCAAGATGCATTGGGTGACATCGTGTTCATACAGTTGCCGGAAGTTGGATCCACTATTTCCACCCACGATGGACTTGGTGAAATTGAAAGCACCAAGAGTGTCAACGACGTCTATGCACCAATTAGTGGATCAGTTGTAGCTGTGAATGAAGCGCTGACATCTCAGCCCGAACTTCTCAATACCGATCCATATAATGAAGGCTGGATTTGTGATATCGAGTTTTCTCAACTCGATGAGTCAGAGTTATTGACTGCAGAGGAGTATTCCGCTCTCATCGGTGGCTGACCCTATGGCATATGTGTTTTGCAATAAATGTGGACATCGAAATCCGCCTACTTCAGGGTTTTGTTCTGCATGCGGAACAGTGCTCGACATTGTGGAAGATCGCACCATCACATTGACCAAAGTTGATCCGCTCTACGACGCAGCAGGAAAAGATGATGACGTAGTGGTTGACCTCAACGAGATACGGCCGGGCACTGCCATATTGGTACAACGAGGGGGAGACGAAGAGGGAAGCTACTTCTCTTTAACTTCGGCAGTCACCACCATTGGACGCCACTCTGATTCCACAATTGCTTTGGAAGACATCACAGTGTCGAGACGTCACACCGAGATTCATCATTCAGATGGTCGCTACATCGTGCGTGATGCGGGATCTCTCAACGGCACATATGTCAACCAGAAGCGAGTCGATGTGGTGGAACTACTTCAGGGAGATGAACTGCAGGTAGGTAAGTACCGATTCGTTTTTCTTGAGAGCGTTGAGGACTTAAAGTGAGTGATGCTGATTATCTGTCTATCAGTGAAGTGCTCGCGCAGTTGCTTGAAGAATTTCCTGATGTAACAATCTCAAAGATTCGTTTTCTGGAAAGTCAAGGACTGATTGAGCCAGAGCGTACGCCGTCTGGGTACCGGAAATTCACAGATCTGGAAGTGGAGAGACTCCGGTTTATATTGCGTGAACAACGTACAAATTACTTGCCACTGCGAATCATTAAAGATCGTCTGGATGATGAGACTGGTGATGTGAGTCGTGAAATCCCCAATGCATCTGAGGTGTCAACGTTGGGGCATCCTGCGGCGAGGGCAACTGTTCCGCGTCCTCGGATTGAAGCCATTCCTGACTTGGGCACAAGGCACGACTCTTCACAGCAGATCTTGGAACAAGATCCAATGATTCCAGCAAGTCAATTGAGGGCTCTTCGTAACGAAGCAAAGAAACACGCAGATAAAACTGAGTCTCTGCCTCGTGATCAATTGGTTCAACAAATGCATGTCGATCCGGCTTTTTTGAAGGAGTTGGAATCGTCAGGCTTAGTGAGTGGGCATGACGTGGGGGATACAACATTTTTTGATCCTCACTCAATTGCTATCGCCAAAGCTGCTGCAAGATTTCAAGAATTGGGCATCGATACCAGGCATTTGCGTGCATGGAAAACTTCTGCTGATCGGGAAATAGATTTGTTTGAGCAAAGGATTCTTCCTTTGCTTCGCCAAAGAAATCCGGCTGCTCGTGAAGAAGCTCTGAACATGTTGAACGAGTTCATTGATTTGGGTACTGAACTTCGTACTGCATTAATCGAGCGAGAAGTTACTCGTTTAACGGAACAGAAGTGACCATGAGGTCCCTATCTGTGCGGGGAATTCGCATTGACCGGTTGGTGAATACACCAGCTGTCATATTGCGGGAGGAAGATAATTCCCGTCGTCAATTTGAGATTTATATTGGCGCACCTGAAGCTGCGAGCATTAAGACTGCTCTTGATGGAGAATCAACACCTCGTCCGCTCACTCATGATTTATTTGTTCTTGCTCTAGAGCGTTTAAACGTGACGGTGAGTCGTGTTGTGATTACTCAAGTCAAAGAAGGCACCTACTATGCTGACATCGTTCTTGTTCCGGAATCTGGAGACGAAGTCATCGTGTCTGCTCGTCCCAGTGACGCAATTGCCATCGCTCTGAGAGCCTCGTGTCCCATTTTCGCAACAGATGAGCTGGTGGATCAGGTAGGTGAGGTGCCCTCTGAAGACGAACCCACAACGGCGAGTGAGATTCTTGATGAATTCCGTGATTTCATTGAAAATATCTCCCCGGAGGACTTCGATAAATAGCCCCTTGACGGTTTGCTGTTTTCGCCCGTAGCGTCTTACACCTGCGTAGTTACCTCTGTGTAAGCGCACCTAAGACAAGGGGCACAATTTCGTGACTGAAAAGACGTTTAGCGGCACACAGGCTGCAGAGATTGTTGGAATCACTTATAGAAGGCTCGACTACTGGGCGCGTACTGATCTTGTTCGACCTTCTGGTACCGATGCAACAGGTAGTGGCAGTCGACGCGAGTACACATATCGCGATCTGCTTGAACTAAAGGTCATCAAGAAACTTCTCGATGCAGGTATCAAACTTGAATCTATTCGTGATGTCTTTGCTTATATGCGTGAATACGTTGACACAGATATTTCTTCGGCACATCTCGTGATCGATGGCAATTCGGTTGTTTTGTGTGATGGTGACGAACTGATTGACGTTCTGAGGCACGGTCAAGGTGTTCTGAATGTTCTCCCAATGTCAGGTGTACGAGATGAGATTGATAAGAACATCATTTCCTTTAAACCAGAGTCTGTGTCTGCAGTAGTAACTCAAAGAAATCTGGCGGTGTAAGAGTGAAGTGCTCGCCATTAGATGCTGAGCATCGCAAGCTAGACGCAAAGATGGTTCCCTTTGGAGGCTGGGAAATGCCTCTTGCATATTCAGCGGGAACACTTGCAGAGCACAGTGCTTGTAGAGAAGGTGCTGCAATGTTTGATGTGTCTCATCTCGGAACAGTTCGGGTACAAGGACCTGAAGCATTGAGCCGTTTACAAGATGTGCTCACAAATGATCTTGCCAAAGTTGCTCCAGGCAGAGCTCAGTACACACATTTACTAGATGAGAAAGATGCCTCTGTTCTTGATGACATCATTGTGTGGTGGGTGGAAGAAGATGTATTTGATGTGATGCCAAATGCTTCAAACACTGAACGTGTTGTATCTGCCATCGGAGGCCAAGACACAACATCGCAACGTGCGGTGATAGCAGTGCAAGGGCCAAAAGCCCGCGAGGCAGTCGAGAAGTTTTGTCCCGAAGCTGCAGCGGTGAAGCGTTTTAGGGTGGAACAAGTGACCGTGTGTGGTCATCCCTGTGTGGTGGCAGGAACGGGATACACCGGGGAAGATGGTATTGAAATTGCAGTGCCAACTGATGGGGCTGCCG
>JALRGJ010000083.1 GCA_023253435.1 Ilumatobacteraceae bacterium
TCAGCCAGTGGATGGTCATGGCGACGCCGTCGTAGCGGGTCTTGGGGACGATGCCCATGTGAGCTCCAGTTTCGGGTTGTTACCGGTTGAATCTAGGCCGGGTTGTATGGCTGGAACTTGACAAAGATCAATAGCCCTTTCGGGGGCCGAGGCCGAGACTCTGCATCTTCCCGCTTTCGTGCAGCGACTGCTTCCGGGACGAGATGATGCCGGAATCACCACCCACCCAGGCCCATTCGCCGGAGAGCTTGCCGGTTCTGGTGTGGATTCATGGTGGCGCGTATGTCAATGGCGCCGGCTCCATTCAGTGGTACGACGGTTCACGTCTTGCTTCGCGTGGTTCAGTAGTAGTCACCATCAATTACCGGCTTGGTGCCCTGGGATTTCTGGGCGGAGGCAATTGGGGAACTCTCGATCAAATTTGTGCGTTGCAGTGGGTACAAAAAAACATTTCCTCATTTGGTGGCGACCCCAACAATGTGACTATTTTTGGTGAGTCTGCCGGAGGGTCTGCGGTGGTCTCTCTCATGGCTGCACCTGCGGCGAGCACGTTGTTTCATAAAGCGTGGTCAATGAGTCCTTCAATCAGACAATTGCGAACATTGCAGACTGCCAACGATTGGGAAAAGGCTTTCTTTGATGCTGCCGGAGTTCAATCTCTTGACGAGGCGAAGAAACTTTCTCTCGACGATCTTCTTGCAGCTCAAACCAAAGTGCTGGCTATGCCAAATGATGGCTATGACATGTTTTCACCAGCTGGTGGCGGAGCAGAATTGCCTCATGACATCCTTGGTGCTGCAGAGTTAAATCCCGTTCCTTTGTGTGTTGGCACCAACAGAGATGAAAGCCTCCTATTTCTCGCATTTGATCCAACCCATGCCAATGCAACAACAGATCAATGGGAAAAAGTAGTGGCCAAGCAATTTGCAGAGAAGGCATCTGACGCGCGATCAGCCTATGAATCTGCTCGACCGGGAGCAACTCCACTGCAATTGATTGCCGCAGTCGCTACCGATCACACATTTCGACGCCCTGCTCAACAATTGTGTGAGAATCGCCATGCACAGGGAACGCCTACTTGGATGTATTGGTTTACTTGGGCTTCTCCAGCATTTGGAGGAATTTTGGGTTCAGCACATGCGCTCGACATACCTTTTGCTTTCGATAATTTGCATGCCCCTGGAACAGAGATGATGCTCGGTGATGCTGAAGAGGCACGGCCACTGGCACAACGCTTTGCTGATGAAATAGTTGGCTTTGCGCAGACTGGTTCGGCTTCGTGGTCTCATTTTGATTCCGATAAGAGAACCACTTTGAAATTAGATACCACCGTAGAAGTAATTCACGATCCTGAACCAGAATTGCGTCAACTCCATTCGTGATGACCTACGCGTAGAAATTTCTCTAACTACTTAATAAGAAAGTGACGAACAGTTCAATGCCAACTGAACCGTGGCAAATGGGGGCCGTAGAAATTGCCAAACTTGTTAAGGCTGGCAAGATCAGTGCAACTGAAGTTGTGGCATCGCATAAAGAGCGAATTTTGTCTGTGAATGAAAAACTCAATGCAATAGTTCTTCCAACATTTGAAGATGCGGAAATTCAGGCCTTGCGAGTCGACAACGGGGAAGTAACTGGGGCCATCGCCGGCTCGGTCATTACTACTAAGTCAAATACCGATCATCTTCCTTATCCCAATGACAACGGGATCAAATTGCTGGCGGATAATCCTTCGCATTCCACAGCCCCCTGTATCAGTGGGTTACTGAATGCCGGTGGTCTCATGATTGGCCGAACAAATACCCCCGCGTTTTCAATGCGCTTTCATACAGACAATGATCTGCATGGAGAGACTTTCAATCCACATGGCCAACACATCTCTTGTGGCGGATCAAGTGGCGGTGCAGGTTCTGCTGTTGCTTCTGGAATGTGCAGCATTGCCCAAGGCAATGACGTAGGCGGATCAATTCGTTTTCCTGCGTTTCTGAATGGCATCTGGGGAATCCGTCCCACAATGGGCCGAATGACAACGGGTGGAACAAACCCACATCCAAGAACCTGGTCTGGAGCCAATATGGCTACCCATGGCCCCCTGGCGCGCAACATGGAGGATCTTCGAGTCGCATATCAATTAATGAATCAGGAAAATTGGAATGACCCATTTTGGGTACCTGCACCACATATTTTTTCTGATGGCGATAAGCCCACCAAGGTAGCTGTTGTGAAAAACGATGGTCACTTCATCAGCGAAACTACTTCTCAAGCACTAGATACAGCAGCAAAGATTTTGTCTGATTCTGGATACCTGATTGAAGAAGTAACTCCACCAATGGCCGACGAACTTTTTGGCCTTTGGCAAAGTATCGGTTCAGTTGATCTCTTATTGGGACTTGTCCCGTTGTTAGATCATCTCGGAGACTCTGGACTATCAGAGGTGTACAACAACTGGAAACATTCCTTTCCTGAACCCACTGGAAAAACTTTTATGGAAGCCTTCCAACTAAGAGACCTCATTTTGAGAAGATGGAATGATTTTTTTGCAACGTATCCACTGGTGATGATGCCTGTGTATGCAGATACATATATGCGACGCGGACAAGATAGAGAATCCACATCGTCCATTACTGAAGTAGCTGAACATGCACGTTGGGTGTTGAATTTACCGACATTGGGCATACCTGCATTGGCGGTTCCCACTGGTGTTGTGGGGGGAGCACCTCACGGTGTTCAAATTGCAGCACATGCGTGGAGAGAAGACTTACTGCTTCGAGCAGGAGATGTCATTGAAGAAAGGTTAGGGAGAATTCTTCCTATTGACCCTGTGTGGTAGTCCCACTCTGACCGGAACACCGGAGGAGAACATCACATGAGGCTCTCCCTGAGGTTTGCTGAATCCAGCATGAGTAATGAGCGAGTCATCCAGAGAGGTCAAGGTTGCTTTCTGAAGTGGCCACTCTGGATGTTCCACTGGCGCATAACGAAGTGTGTTGCCAAAGCCCCGTGAATACAAACCCCAACGAGCCGTGAGAAATGTTTCTAAGGGTGATGGCTCACTAATAATTTCTCCAATTTCAATATCAATATGAGTATGAGACTGGGAGGGCCACTTCCTATTGACGTGTGTGGTGAGTTGATTTTCTTTGCGAGTGTGTGATGCCTTTCCCCAGCAATAGGGGAGGAAATACGTGGCGCGCGCAACCAGTGCAGGCAGGAATCTGTTGACATCGAGAGAGAAAAACCAGACTCCAGGCACACCATTGTGCACTACATAAGTTCGCACATTGACTTCAGGAAAAGAACCGAAGTAGGGGACAGACGGTAAGTGAGGGATTCCGATATCACGCATTGAGAACGGAATGAGCCCCACCCATGCTGATCCATCATGAATGTCTACATCGAGAGATGAAGGAATCAGGGAAGCAACTTCCTTGGGGTCATAGCGAAAATGAATGTAGGCAAGATCTAGCCAACTCTGCTTCATGATTGCTCGCTGAACGGGATTAGGGCATTGTGGAGACAAATTGTTTCCACGATCAACAAAACTCATGAAGGAATTACCTGAACGAGCATGATCAAGCACACAACGGAACGCGCTGACCACGCAAAGGTTCTGGGCCAGTTTGTAACAACAAGCTTCCTGCCTACCTCGTCACTATGTGATGCTGCCATTCTCGAATGAAGAGGCACAGAGAGGAAAACAGTGCTACCCAGGGCAACCGCAAGCAACACCGCGCCAATCCATGGCAACACTGAAGTCACATCATCGGGTGCATTCACGAGCAGTATCAGAGTAGTGATGCCTTCTGTGGCCATCGGAAGTCCCACTACCCAACTTGTGCGCCGTTGGTGCTCATGGGCAACGTCCACTGATTGACTTGAGCCGAATTGTGACAGCAGTGGATAATGCACAACCTGCACAAACCAAATGAGGCCAGTCATTATCAAACTTGCTGCGGCATTCGCTAAAAGAACTGCATTGCTCATGAGGGAATCGGATCTCCTTTAAATCGGTGACGGTTATTGGCCACCCATTTGTATGCGCGTTGTGCTGTCCATTTGATTCCCGGAATTAACAAAACGAGACCCGCGATGTTAAAAGGGAAGCCAGCGATTCGGAGTACTTGAGCAGCCGCGTCTGAACCACTTGAAACTTTTCCGGTGCGGCTCACGAATTGCACTGCCTCAGAACACTGTGCTTCCGTCACACCAAAGTTGGAAAGCGTGAGACTTTGCCAAGCGACTGCCTTTGGATGTTTCCGCAACCACGATTCCATGTACCGAACCCAACGCCTACAGAATCCGCATTGGCCATCAAAAATTAAAAGACCTCGATCCCCAATTTCTTGAATGGATAAGTGGCTATCGGTCATGGAGAAAAGGGTAGGGGACTAAATGCAAAAAAGGGTGGTGCACCTCTGTGAGATGCACCACCCTTTAATGAGGGAGATTTAAGCAAGATCGAAACGATCGGCGTTCATCACTTTGGTCCATGCCTTAACAAAGTCATGGACAAACTTCTCTTTGTTGTCGTCTTGCGCATATAGCTCTGCATACGAGCGCAGTACAGAGTTTGAACCAAACACTAAGTCGACTCGAGTAGCGGTCCACTTCACTTTCCCTGATGCACGATCAACAATCTCGTACACACTGTTACCGGCTGGCTTCCAGGAATTGCTCATGTCCGTGAGGTTCACGAAGAAATCATTGGTGAGCGCACCAACTTTGTCCGTGAAAACTCCTAAGTGAGTTCCTCCGTGGTTTGTGCCCATCACGCGCATGCCACCAATCAGAACG
This sequence comes from Ilumatobacteraceae bacterium, assembly GCA_023253435.1. Taxonomy (GTDB): domain Bacteria; phylum Actinomycetota; class Acidimicrobiia; order Acidimicrobiales; family Ilumatobacteraceae; genus UBA2093. Next base: position 4,795 of record JALRGJ010000083.1, read on the forward strand.
GTCATTTCATGTGCACTGAGGCCCATAAGTTGTGCCCTGTCAAGGAGCATTTCCTCTGGCTGAACTACGTATGTGTCTTTCTGCCAGTTACGGAATCCGTCGTGAAGTGGCTCAAGCACCGCAAATGATTCAACATCTGTGTGTTCTTGCGTTGCATCACCGCGGCCTGGAGAGAAAGGAACGGTGACAGTTACGCCAGCTGCTTTGGCCGCTTGTTCCACACCAACATTTCCGGCAAGAACAATGACGTCTGCAATGCTTGCGCCGGTATCGGTAGCGATTTTTTCGAGGACTGCTAATACTTTTTGCAAACGTGCGGGCTCGTTGCCTACCCAATCTTTTTGAGGGGCAAGACGAATACGTGCACCGTTTGCACCGCCACGCTTGTCTGAACCACGGAAGGTGCGTGCACTGTCCCAAGCAGTTGACACCAACTCACTCACAGTCAAACCACTCGCAGCGATTCGGGACTTGACATCTTCTACTTTGTAAGAGCTGGACCCAGCAGGAACCGGGTCTTGCCAGATCAGATCTTCTGCTGGCACCTCTGGTCCGATGTACCGAGACTTTGGTCCCATATCGCGATGTGTCAATTTGAACCATGCACGTGCGAAGACGTCGGAGAAATACTCAGGATCTTTGTAGAAGCGCTCAGAGATCTTGCGGTATTCAGGATCTTTGATAAGTGCCATATCTGCGTCGGTCATCATTGGGTTCTGACGCACGTTTGGATTCTCTGAATCAACTGGCTTGTCTTCTTCCTTGATGTTGATGGGCTCCCACTGCCATGCACCGGCTGGACTCTTCTTCAACTCCCATTCGTAGTTAAATAACAGATGGAAGTAACCGTTATCCCACTTGGTGGGGTTACTTGTCCATGCACCTTCAAGACCAGATGTCACGGCGTTATTGCCA
>JALRGJ010000084.1 GCA_023253435.1 Ilumatobacteraceae bacterium
CAATTCTGCTGCCGACACGATGGTTCCGCCTGTATCAATCATGTCGTCGGTGAGGATGCATAGACGTCCGTCAACATCACCGATGACTTCTTTTGCAATTGCAACATTGTTTGTGCCCTTTGGGCGACGCTTATTGATGAACGCAACATCTGCATTTCTGTCGGACAAATGCTGAGCGAAACGTTCTGCAACTTTCACACGACCAGCGTCTGGAGAAACAATCACAAGATCTTGGGGAGCGTTCTTCCGAACATATTCCTCAAGTACAGGTAGTGCAGTGAGGTGATCTACTGGTCCGGAAAAGAATCCCTGAATCTGTCCGCTGTGTAGGTCGATGCTGACCATGCGAGACGCGCCTGCAGCTTTAAACATGTCTGCAACAAGCCGGGCTGTGATGGGTTCGCGTCCTTCGGCTTTTCTGTCTTGACGTGCGTAACCATAAAACGGACAGACTGCAGTGATTCGTTTAGCCGATGCACGTTGTGCAGCGTCGATCATGATGAGTTGCTCCATGATGGAGTCATTAATTGATCCGGCGTCGGTGCCAAAGTGTGTTTGCATGATGAACACATCGCCACCGCGAATACTGTCTGCAAAACGCGGCCTGATTTCACCGTTAGCAAACTGAACAATGTTGGCGTCACCGAGATCTACGTTGAGGTGATCGGCCACTTCTTGAGCAAGCGTTGGATGGGTCCGGCCAGTGAAAAGCGACAAGCGCTTTGTTGTTGCTTTTTCTAGCGAACGATTACTCATGGCTTCCAAGTGTAGAACGCCGACGGCTACGGGGCCTTGTCCGCTCTGGCCCGCATTGTGCGTTCGGCCTGGGCAAGTTGAGAAGGGTCATTCACCCCGGCCGTTTCCGTCTCGGGGGCGCTGACCGCGCCAACGGTGTGACCGTCTTGAACGAGTAGTGCCACCACATCGGTGAGGTAGTACTCGGATTGGCTGTTGTTTGTGGTGATGTTCCCAAGAGCAATCTGTAAGAGGTCTTTATTGAATGCGTAAATGCCAGTATTTATTTCATTGAGGGCTAATTGATCTGGCGTCGCATCTCGGTGTTCAACGATTGCCTGAACGTTGTGGTGTGAGTTGCGAACAATTCGGCCGTACCCCGTGGGGTCTGAAGCAATTGATGTGAGAAGTGTTGCAGCATTGCCCGAGGACTCATGGGTAGAGATCAACTTGTGAATTGTTGACGCCTGCAACAAGGGAGTGTCCGCCGCGAGAATGAGAACTGTGTGCGCTGAAGAAAGATCTGAGATGGCCCCAAGACCCACTGATGCGGCATCGCCTGTTCCGTTTTGCTGAATTTGTGTTGCAAATCGAATGTTGGCCCAAGCGGGAGCTTTTTCTTCTACGTGTGCCGTGACACGTTCAGCTTGGTGACCAACAACAACAACTGTGGCGCCAGGAGTAATGAGTTCTAATGAATGAATGACATGCAAAATCATGGACATGCCACATACCTCGTGGAGAGGCTTTGCCAGGGGAGACTTCATACGGGATCCCTCGCCAGCAGCGAGAATGATGGCGGTACGGGTCATGGTTCCGGGAAGAGGACTCGAACCCCTATTCGCTGCACCAAAAACAGCTGTCCTGCCAATTGGACGATCCCGGATTGTGCCCTTCACGGTATCGGATTTTCAGTTTTCCCAAATGTCCCGATAGGTTCTTATGCCTTATGGGTTCACTCGTCAAGAAGCGCCGCAAGCGTATGCGTAAGAAGAAGCACAAGAAGATGCTTCGCCGTACACGCCATCAGCGTCGGAAGTAGCTAATTCTTTTCCTTCAGTCATGAAACGCGTCCCGAATTGGGGCGCGTTTTCGTGTGTACAAGAGTGCATTGAGAGAGTGATTCATCGGCGGGTTGAACATGGCCAGGAACAAACCATGTAGCGCCAGAACCGGCGAGTCGAGGCTCGGTCTGAAGCGCTTCAGCGATGGTGTGACGCCATTTCTCCAACTCTGGATACGCGTGAAGTGCAGCAGGCTCTAGATCATTTCCGTTCTTCCCCCGTGGTCCACCTAGTTCATCCCAAGCCGCATAAACCCGTGGAGTGGATACCTCTAATGGGGGAATAATTAGAGTGAGTTGTTGAGAGATGTAAGGCGAAGGTGTGAGTATTTCGCCAATTCCGGAAACTTGTGCCGGGGTGCCCTCAATGCAAAACGGAACGTCAGCACCGATTCGCGAAGCTGCAATGAGATCTGTGAATCCTGCCCATCGCAAAACAGCCGCTGCGTCGGTGGAGCCACCACCTAGTCCGCCGCCATGTGGAATGTTTTTTTCAATGTGAATGTGGGCGCTCTTGCCCACGAGTTGAAGTGCTTTGTACACAAGATTGCGCTCATCGGTGGGGACGCCATGAGCAAATGGTCCACTCACTGAAAGAGATGTGTTGGAGTTCTCTGTGATGGTGATGGTGTCACAGATATCAAGCGACAACATCAGCGCATTAATGAGATGGTATCCATCGGCTCGTATTCCAGTGACATCTAATGACCATGTGAGTTTTGCCGCAGCTTCAAGTGTTGTGGAGTGGCTCATTGTTTGTGATTCTCCACAACATGTGCCAACCGAATCCAATCGTGCACACTGAGTTCTTCTGCTCGGGCGGTGGGACTAATACCGGCTGCATCAAATTGTTCCGTTGTCACAACTCCGGCTAGTGCTCCACGAAGCATTTTGCGTCGCTTTGCAAAGCCAGTTTTCACCAATGAAAACAGTGCTTTCTGATTAGTAGTGGCATCGATGGGTTGGTTGTGTCGGACAATTTCCACAAGTGCAGACTCAACATTTGGTCGAGGTAGAAAAACTGAAGCCGGTACTAAACCAACGATGCGCGCAGTGGCATGAAATGCAACTTTTACGGACAAGGCTCCATATGCAGAGGAACTTGGCGAAGCACAAAAGCGTTCAGCAACTTCTTTTTGCACCATGACAAGCATGCGAGAGACGTTGGGAACAAAATCAAGAATGTCGGCAACAAGTGGAGTTGCCACGTTGTAGGGCAAATTTGCAATGAGAGCCCAATCGTTACTCTCGCTCAGTAGTTCCGTCCAGTTGATCTGCATGGCATCGCCATGGATAACTGAAATATTTTCAATTCCTTTGACGTTTTCTTGAAGTAGTGGCAGCAGAGAAGTATCAACTTCCACCGCAGTGACATGTGCCCCTGTTTCTGCAAGTGCCAGAGTGAGAGAGCCAAGCCCGGCACCAATCTCGATGACATGTTTGTGATTGTCTACATGCGCGAGTCGCGCAATGCGACGAACAGTGTTTGGGTCAACGACAAAGTTTTGACCTAGTGCACGTTTGGCGCGTAAGCCAGCCGTGTCTAACTGGTGAGATGCATGAGCGCGAGAGAGTGTCACCAGGTCAACTCAACTGCAAGTGGGGCATCAATAAGTTCAGCAATGGATTCAAAGACTGAGGTGTTTAAAACAATTCCAAATGAGCCGCTAGTGGGGCCAATGTTGATGTTGACGCACTTTGTTTTGTGGCCATTGTTGAGATTGAGAACTGTGATTGTTGCGCCTAATGGGATCAAGGTGGTTGCGCATCCGTTTTTTGTGGAATCTGGGAGGCGTTTGAACGATGCCGTTGTGCGCACCAATTGACCATCGTTATCTGCGGGATAAGCAATTTGACCTTGCCCTTGAGGGTCTGCATTGGTGGGGCCTTCAAGGTTGGGTGGTGCATCAACAGTGTTGTCAGAGGCAAGCCCTAGATCAAAAGTGGTGGTGGTGGCGTTTACCACGGTGGTGGAGACGGAGTCGGCGGATCGACCGGTGGCGATGAACATGAGTGGAAACAAGATGATGGTGGCAACAATTGCCACGGTCATTCGGTTTCTGTCGATGCGAGAGAGATCCATGTACTTATGAATGTATGCGGGGGAATGCGGCGAGAGCGTTCGCACTTGTAATAGAGGCAAATTCCGCGGGATTAATGCCGCGTAAATCAGCAATAGCTGTCCCCACTATTCCAACATGTGCAGGTTCATTGGGGCGACCGCGGTGTGGGACGGGAGCCAAAAATGGGCTGTCGGTCTCTACCAAGATGCGATCAAGTGGGCAGAGCATCGCAGCTTCTCGCAGCTCTTGAGCATTCTTGAAAGTGACGATGCCGCTGAAAGAGAGAAACGCACCACGGTCTAAACATTCCCGTGCTTCGGTAGTGCCCCCGCTAAAGCAATGAATAATGGTGTGCTCTGGCATACCTTCTGAATCCAGAACGTTATACGTGTCTTGCCATGCATCACGAGTGTGAATGACAAGGGACAAGTTGTGTTCTTTTGCGAGAGCTATCTGTTCTGCAAATGCGGGTATCTGAATATCGCGAGGGGAGTTCTCGTAGTAGTAATCAAGGCCACACTCTCCAATGCCAACTACTCGTGGCCCAGTGACAAGAGGAGAAATTGTGTTCACGCCTTTGGTTGCATCATGTGGATGTAATCCCACCGTTGCCCACACATCTGGATGCTGTTGAGCAATGTCGATGGCTTGTTGACTTGTTGTGGCGTCAGTGCCTATCACAATGAATCTGTTCACTCCTGCAAGGCGTGCGCGTGCAAGCAATTCATCTGATCCCGTTTCCACCATTTGCTCTTGCGTATGGCAGTGGGTGTCTGTCCACTGGGCAGTGAGACTCATGCGACCGTGCGACGCGGGAAGAGTGGATCACCTTTTTCTACAGGTGCACCAGCGGAGTACAAACCCCATGCAGTATCTGTTGGGATGCGACAGTCTTCAATGTTTCCCGTCATTCCAATACGGCGCCAGATTTCCTTTGCGGTATCGGGGATGGCGGGAAAGGCCAACAATGTGACAATACGTAGTGCCTCGAGTGCATCACCCATCACCGTGTCTACGGCTGGTCCTGGTTCAGATTTCCATGGCTCATTGTTCTCTAAGTGAGCATTGGTGGCGCGAATCAGTTGCCATGTTGCTTCAAGCGCTCTGCTTGGCTGCACAATTTCCCAGTTAGCAATTGTTTCTGTCACTGCATCTTTCGCGTGCTGTGCGAGTGGGCTATTGGGGTCTGCAGCGGTGCCAAGACCACCACATTTTTTCCCAACAACAGTTGCAACACGTGCTGCGAGATTGCCGAGGTTGTTAGCAAGATCAGAGTTGTAACGACTCACAAGACCTTCGTAGGTGAAGTCGCCATCATTTCCGTACACAGTGTCTGCTAACACGTAATACCGGAAACCATCAACTCCGAATTCATCGACCATGTCAAGTGGGTCAACAACATTGCCCGATGTTTTTGACATTTTTTCTCCGCCGACAAGAAGCCAGCCACCAACAGCCCACCCTTGGGGCGGCTCGATCCCGGCAGACATCAACATTGCAGGCCAGTAGACATTGTGGAATCGGACAATGTCTTTGCCAATGACATGGTGATTGACCGGCCACCATTCATTAAAAGTGTTTTGGTCTGTGCCATAACCAATGGCAGTGATGTAGTTGGCAAGTGCATCGAACCATACGTATGCAACATGTGACTCATCAAAGGGGAGAGGAATGCCCCAAGTCAGAGTTTTACGGCTAACAGAAAAATCTTGTAGTCCTTGCTTGATAAAACCGATCACTTCATTCACACGATGTTCTGGCACTACCGCACCCGGGTGAGATGCATACCAATCCAACAATCGTT
>JALRGJ010000085.1 GCA_023253435.1 Ilumatobacteraceae bacterium
TCTTCCCCACACCGTATGTATTTGGTGCGCCCTCTGGGGCTCGAACCCAGGACCTGCGGATTAAAAGTCCGTTGCTCTACCGACTGAGCTAAAGGCGCGGAGGCGGAACGGAACCCAGAGCGAAACTCGCCTAGGGAGCCGAATACGACCAGATACTTAGGCTAGTTGGGTCAGGGCAAAAAAGAACGGCCTGACCCTAAGACATGCCCAAAATCGGGATCTCTGGGGTGCCTGAGTTCGACGACCACGGCGGAGTACCGAGAGGCAGTCAGAATCCTTTTGCAGAGTTTGTGTGACTCAGTCACTACCCACTAGTACGAGCTGTCGTACCGGTACTTTCCGTTGACATTTATTCTCATTATTAACGACTCACCACCAGCTTGCCGTCTTTCACAACGTGGGAAATAGATGTCTCGTGAGAAGAGAACGCCACAATGTCGTCCAGTGGGTTCACTTTGCTCACAACCAAGTCGCCAAATGCGCCAGGAGCAACAACACCAATCTTTCCAGTCAGGTGACAGAGCTCGGGGTTGACAACCCACATTGATCGGAGAATGTCAGCGGCAGACTGAACCTCGGCGCGAATTGCCATTTCTGAGTTCTGGTACGACTGCGTTTCGCCGATGAGGTCTGTTCCAAGGCCGAGAGTCACACCTGCTTGAACAGCAATTTCCAGAGACTCGAGGCCAGATTCATACACCACAACATTCTTCTGCTGATTCGCTGCAGGCAAACCAAGCCGCCCACCGGCGTCGTTCATTGCCTTGTATGTCGCCAGCGTCGGAACCATCACTGCACTTTTTGATGCGACGATTGCTGCAGTCTGCTTGTCAATGAGATTGCCATGTTCAATGGAGTGAACTCCGTTGTTGACTGCCATTGCAATTGCCTCGGGCGAGTATGCGTGCGCAGCAACGTACGTTCCGCGATGGCTTGCTTCTGTCACTGCAGCAACAATCTCTTCGGGGGTGTATTGGATACTGTCAATCGGATCCGTCGGCGATGCCACACCACCAGACACATGAATCTTCAAGAAATCACTTCCGTCGCGCAACAAGTGTCGCGCAGCCTTGCGGATTGCGTCCGGACCATCAGCAACAATCGAGAAATTATCCGAACGGAATGAACACGCACAGGCCGGTACGTCAAGTTGTCCGCCCGCAGTATCGCCATGTCCACCTGTCTGGCTGAGCATGCGACCAGCACGAACAATCCTGGGTCCAACAGTGTGCCCGTGGCGAATAGCGCTCATCAGGCCAGAGACTTCTCCACCGAGATCGCGCACCGTTGTGAACCCACGCTCCACTGTCTCTCGAGCGAGGCGTGCCATGACTACACCGAATTCAACTTCAGACCACGCCGTCAACGCACGAAAATCCATCGTGGCTAACCGGAAGTGAACATGCGCATCAATTAATCCAGGCACGACAAATTGCCCGGCCGCATCTATGGCAACATCAGGGGCCGTTGCCCCAGCAGTGCCAACTTCGACAATGACACCATCTTCAATCACAACATCTTGGCTCTCGCTAAATGTCATTGTTGAGGTGTCTAGAACTGTGCCATTACGAACAATGGTCCTCATTTGTGCCCCCCGTGAAGTCTCAATACTAGATACGACCGTCTCCCAGCCTAATGAAGCAAATAGAACAGAAATTCATCCGACGGTGGCCCACAATGACAAGATCTTGATGGACACCGAGCCATTTGTTGTGGCACCGTGCACCACTACTGGGATGTCACAACAACAGTTTGTTTTGTAGTTGTTGAACCAACTAATTGCTTCATGTACACCGTGCACTTGGTGCGATTGTTTGCCGGCATCACCAAATTTGTGCCAACAACACGACATGTTCCATCTACGACAAATTTGGGCTTGTTGCCATTTGCCACAATCTTGAACATTTTCGAGAGAGAAATTGATCCACCAACTTTTACGGTGAATACCGGAATTACCTCTACTGCAGAAGTAGTTGTCATGGGCACAGCTGAAGTACTTGGCACGATCGTTGTTGTGACCGGTGTAGATGTGGTGGTGACAGGAGGCAATGTCGTTGAAGGAGAACCCGTAAGTGTGGCCAACTGCTCCGTTGTGATTCCAAATAGAGGCACAAATGTTCCCGTCTCATATTCTGAACTACAAGCAGGTGCATTACACATTGCCAAAGTCATCATCAGATCGTTGTTCACAAAAAGTGACGCCTGAAATTGACGAGAATCTACGACATCACTTGCAATGAAGCCTTGATGTTCAAACATTTTGCGCACTTGTCCACTAGTCACTGTGGGTTGAGATGTACCGAAATAATTTTTGTCAAACAGCGCTCGCACTTGAGTTTCTGTTGCCACGCCAACTGGAGAATTAGCAACTACTACTTCCACAGCGTGTTCACCGGAAATACTCCAGCGTGCACTCTCTATTGAGGCAGTTGAATTTGAAGAATTCCACAACACATTCTGTTGTACTGACGCACGTGGATCCACAGCTCCTACGTGACCGGCAAAACGCGGATCGGCACTCGTCATCCCCACCAAGCAGGAACGCACTGTCTGACTGGCCCCTGTTGGAGTGTTGCACGAAGTGGATAGACCTACTGCTGCAATTGAATCGTTGTTTGAAGTTCTCCGTTGTACTCCAGGGTCAACGAAGCGCTGCAACTTGACAGCATCAAATACTTCTCCTAAATGGCCCGAGTAATCGTTCTCATCAACAAATGACCATGTTGCCGTTCCACTACCACCAGATCCGAAAGAAGAATCGATTGCGCCACTCGCGGTGACACCTGTGAGGAACATCATTCGCTGCCCGCTGATGGCACGACGATGAAGAACGACGAGTTGTGGTGCTGAAGCAGTGAATCGACCAGCACTGTTCACAGTTCCTTGCTGCACCCTGATCCCAATGTCAATCACTTGTCCAAGATTTAATTCAGAGGCATTAAGCGCGACGACTCCATTGGATCCAAATCCACGATAGTTCTGAGCAGTTCCCGACTGGAGAGCAACATATTGCAACTCGTGCGACACAGAGCCATCAGATGCGGTTTGGTACCAAACAACTGCAACATTGCGGTCATAGACAATTACTTTGTGAGGCTTTCGCGACAGGGTGATGGAGACCTTGCCTTGTGATCCAAAGTTCGTCAGAGGAACCACATTGCTTGAGTCTGCTCGATATCCGTACACATGAAGACCAAAAATTGTTTCCCCATTGGTTGTGGATTCGCTCATAACAGCAACAAAATTCTCGTTGTTTGGTCGCTCCACTACAGACATTTCCGTACTCACGGAATGTGTTAGAGCAGAGTTCTTCTTTTGCTGCGAATTTGAGTTGGAAGGATCTGATCCACAAGAGACTCCAACTAGACAAAGGAAAGACACCAAAGTGATAGCGGTAAAACGTGGTGGCATGAGAGTGATCCTTTGCAATGCAATTTTGAATCCAATTGAGGGATAAAAGATTGCCACATCATAGAGTAATTTCACTCTTGGTTCACCGAACTGTTTGAATTCATCTACAACTGGGAATGTAACGTCAATGAGTAACTCACCTCACTTAGCAATCACTGAGTTCATAGGTGTGTACGACGCTGACTCCACACTTATTGGTGAAATCTCCTATTGGATCGGCGCTCGACTTGGCAGAACCCATTGTTCCTTGTGTGATCTCACCCATGGTCTCTTCACTGTTAAGTCAGAGTGGAAAGAGTGCCAGCGTTCTTTGGGTGTTCCTTTCCTCACGTTTCATCGCAATGATGCACCCGGTGATGTCATCAATTTTGTAGAGGGAAAATATCCAATAGTTCTTGCTCGAACTGAACAGGGTCTATCTGTGGTTCTCACTGGAGAAGACTTAGATCGATTGAACGGCTCTGTATCTCTTTTTGTAGAGGCCCTGAAAAGCTATAGCTCCCATACATAGGAGAGATAGCAGACACACCCCTTCCCTATTTTTAATTCATGGGCCTCTTTAGTTCACTTCTCCGTGCTCGTACTGCCCGCATCGAATTGGTAGCAAGTCTCCAACGGATTCGTGAGGCACAAAAAACACTCGATGCCGCCCATTCACGTGTTCTCCGTGCTCAAGAACTTCTGCAAGTGACACGGGGATCACATGCAATATCTGATACTTCGGCTCTTCAAGAACCAGACATTGAACTCATCTGTGCGGTTGATGATTGGCTGCACATTCGAGGGCAAATACAAGCCCCGTTAAATGAAGTTCGGCAAATACTGAGAGATTATGAAGACAGCATTCGCGTTGTTCAATCACGACGCAACCTTGCTAAAAGTCTGTTCATCAAATCAGCCAGGTTTGCACTACCAGAACAAGTAGCACTTACCACCACGGCACTCACTGCAGTCTCACGCATTCTCAATTCCAAACTCACGAGGAGAACAATTACCGCATTAGCTCGTCGACGCTCAGACCCCGATGAAACATTGCTGCGCTACCGCAGAAACAATGCATTCTTTGTTGCAACACTAGAACACTTCCAAAACCAATTATCAGAAAAGCCACAAGACAGCAGAGCTACTGGTGGCTTACACGGGGAAATTGCAAGTCAAGTTGAGACAACCCAACTTCTTCAAGGTGAGTTCACATCTATTCTGCGTCGTTACCAAGAGTTTGGTGCGAAGTACATCATCACACAGAAAAAAGTCATCCTTGGCGATGAAATGGGACTAGGGAAAACAGTGCAAGCGCTTGCTGCAATGTGCCACACGCACGCATTAGGAGCGCGAAATTTCCTCGTCATTGCCCCGAATAGTGTTCTCATTAACTGGGAGCGTGAGACCCTGACGCATACTTCCCTAAAGCCTGTCATCCTGCACGGACCACTGCGTGAAGAACGTGTTCACGAATGGTTCAATTCTGGCCGAGTGGGAATCACAACCTATGGAACAGTTACCAAAATTGCTGAACTCATTGAATCGGTAGATGTCCTGATTGTGGATGAAGCTCATCACGTAAAGAACCCAGACTCTTTACGAACAGGAGCAGTTCAAAAAATCATTGCGCTCTCAGATCATGTAGTACTCATGACCGGAACGGCTCTAGAAAATAGATTGGGAGAATTCAAGTCTCTCGTGGGTCTTGCACAACCCGCTATCAGCAATTCTCTAGAAGGCATCTCTACCTATAGAGCTCCAGATCCTGAAGTAGTGAAGACAATGCTCTCACCGGTGTACCTTCGCAGAACTCAACAGGATGTCCTTGCAGAACTTCCTGAACGAATTCATATTGACGAATGGGTAGATCTCTCAGACGATGACAGAAATGAGTATTTGCTTGCAGAACCCAATCTGATGAAGAAACGACTCGCCGCCACCATCGGTGATGTCTCACAAACTTCTGCCAAATACAGTCGACTTCTGGAAATAATTGAGCAACACCAGGAATCTAAACAAAAAATTGTTGTTTTTAGCTACTTTCTGCAAGTCATCGATCACGTTTCACAACTACTCAATAGTCAATTCATCATTACAGGTGCATCCAGTCCAACAGAACGACACAGGATTATCGACGCTTTCAGCCAAGCACCAGACGGAGCAGTTCTCATTTCTCAAGTAGAGGCCGGAGGAATAGGCATTAATTTACAAATGGCACAAGTGGTCATTTTGATGGAGCCTCA
>JALRGJ010000086.1 GCA_023253435.1 Ilumatobacteraceae bacterium
AGAGGCATTGGAGACATGGAAAGGAACCATCATTATGGTGAGCCATGATGAGGAGTTCGTACAACGTCTGAGCCCCACAAAAGTGATCCTGATGCCCGATGGGCAAGTGGATTACTTCAGCCAAGAATGGCTTGAGCTCGTCAGCTTGGCCTAAAAGTAGTGATCTCTTACCTCCACCAACTCTGATGGAGGGGTGGGCTGATACCGTCAGCCGTTATGAAATACGGCATTTTTGGTGGAGCAGTCAACGACGGAACTTTGGACGATGTAGTCGCTGAGGCGAGGTCTGCAGAGAAAGATGGTTTCCATAGTTTTTGGGCGCCAAACATTTTCGGTCACGATGCACTGACGGCATTGGCAATAGTGGGCAGAGAAGTACCACGCATTGAATTGGGAACTTCGGTAGTCCCCACTTACCCTCGTCACCCGCATGCAATTGCTCAGCAATGCCATACCGTTGCCGCTGCTTCAGGAAATCGATTCACATTAGGAATTGGTCTGAGTCACAAGATTGTGATTGAAAGCATGCTGGGAATGTCTTATGAAAAACCAGTACGTCACCTCAAAGAATATTTGAGTGTTTTAATGCCGCTATCTCGAAATGAGCCAGCCAATTTTGATGGTGAAACATACAAAGTACACGGGGGAATTTCTGCAAAAGGTTCCAATGGCTTTGGAGTTGTGGTTGCTGCGCTAGGAGAGCAGATGTTGCGCGTGACCGCAGCAATGGCAGACGGAACTCTGACGTGGTGCACCGGACCAGCAACTTTGTCAAGCCACACAATTCCTACAATTACCAAGGCTGCAGAGGAGTTGGGTCGTCCAACACCTCGAGTGATTGCAGCGCTCCCTGTGTGCGTCACCGAAGACAAAGCGGCAGCTGCAGAACGTGCAGCAAAAGTGTTCGCCGTGTATGGAACATTGCCCAGTTACCGCGCAATGCTTGATAAGGAAGGCGCAGCAGGACCAGCAGACATTGCCATCACCGGCTCGATTGCAGAAGTGCAGGACAGGGTTGCAGCATTGGCAGAAATTGGTGTCACTGACTTTGCAGCAGTGGAATTTGGTGCAACACCAGATGAAATTCACAACACACGCGAGGCCATCAAGGGGTTGCTCTAACAATGTCCTCACTGTTTGAATCTGTCTCATTCCAACATGGGCCAGAAATGAAGAACCGTTTCATGTTGGCGCCACTGACCAATCAGCAAAGCCATGCAGATGGCACTCTGAGCGATGATGAGTACAAGTGGCTCACCATGCGCGCTCAAGGCGGATTCGGTCTCACCATGACTTGTGCAGCTCATGTTCAGCCCCAGGGTCAGGGCTTTGCTGGTCAATTGGGTTGCTTTGATGACATGCATATTCCGGGTCTTACCCGCCTCGCCGATGGCATAAAAGCTCATGGGAGTATCGCCATCGTGCAGTTGCATCATGCTGGGAGGCGCTCGCCAGCAGACCTCATTGGGCAGCAACCTTTGTCATCGGGAAATGACGAAAAAATGGGTGCACGCGCGATGACCACTGCGGAAGTGGAAGACATGGTGGAAGCATTTATTTCGGGTGCGATTCGCGCACATAAGGCTGGATTTCATGGAGTTGAATTGCACGGTGCTCATGACTATGTGTTGTGTCAATTCCTCAATGGTGAACTAAATCAGCGCAGGGACAAATACGGTGGCTCATTGGCTAATCGAATGAGGGTCATCATTGAGATTCTCGACGGAATTTTCGACTGTACGGGTGATGACTTCAATGTGTCTATTCGACTATCGCCTGAACGATTTGGACTGCAAACTTCTGAAATGGTGCAGGTGTACGCAGCGCTGATAGCTCGTGGTGATCTTGACTTCATTGACATGTCTCTGTGGGATTGCTTCAAGTTGGGGGCTGATGAAGATTTTGCAGATCAGCGACTCATCGACATCTTTGCCAATATTGAAAGACGCAAGACAAAGTTGGCTGTAGCGGGAAAGTTGTATTCAACTGAGGATGCGCAAAGATGTATCGACGCTGGAGCCGACATGGTGGCAATTGGCAGAGCCGCAATCACTAATCATGATTTCCCCAATAAATCTCACGACCCATCTTTCAAGATGCGTGAACTTCCCGTGCCTCGAGCAGTTCTGCGTGAAGAAGGTTTGAGTGATTCATTTATTGGGTACATGAGCAACTGGCCAGGTTTTGCCGAGCCAGAATGACGGAACAGCTGAAATTCTTAATGCAAGTTGACCGGCGTACCGGTCTTTACCATGTCGAAAAAGTCATTGCCCTTGTCATCAACCACGATGAATGCAGGGAAGTCTTGAACTTCAATCTTCCAGACAGCTTCCATTCCTAGTTCTGGATATTCAAGAACTTCTACTTTTGTGATGCAGTCTTGGGCAAGGCGTGCGGCAGGGCCACCAATAGAGCCAAGGTAGAAACCACCATGGGCTTTGCATGCATCGGTGACCTGTTTTGATCTGTTTCCCTTAGCAAGCATGATGAGGCTTCCGCCTGCTGCTTGGAAGTCGGCTACATAGCTGTCCATTCGGCCTGCGGTGGTGGGGCCAAAAGATCCAGAGGGCATTCCTTCTGGAGTCTTGGCTGGTCCTGCGTAATACACGCAATGATTTTTTATGTAGTCGGGCAAACCATCGCCGGCGTCTAAGCGCTCTTTGAGTTTTGCGTGAGCGATATCGCGCGCAACCACCATGGGGCCAGAGAGCATGACACGAGTCTTCACTGGGTACTTGCTGAGCGTGGCGCGGATCTGATCCATTGGTTGATTCAAGTCAATGTTCACCACTTCTTCACTGAGTTCTTCATGAGTGACCTCAGGTAAAAAGCGTGCGGGATCTGTCTCTAGTACTTCAATGAAGATTCCATCTTTTGTGATTTTGCCTAGTGCTTGACGGTCTGCGCTGCAAGACACAGCAATGGCTACGGGGCAACTCGCACCATGTCGAGGCAAACGAATAACCCGCACATCGTGGCAGAAATACTTGCCGCCAAATTGAGCACCAATTCCTGTTTTTTGTGAAAGTTCTAAAACTTTCTTCTCTAGATCTAAGTCGCGAAAACCGTGCCCTAACTCGCTTCCTTGCGTGGGTAGCGAGTCGTAGTAGCGAGCACTAGCCAGTTTGGCTGTTTCGACTGCATGCTCTGCGGAAGTACCACCAATGACAACTGCTAAGTGATAGGGAGGGCAGGCCGAAGTGCCAAGAGAGATCAGTTTGTCGAAAATCCAAGGCAAAAGTGTTTTTTCATTAAGGAGGGCCTTGGTTTCTTGAAACAGATAGCTCTTGTTTGCTGAGCCTCCACCTTTTGCCATGAATAAAAACTTGTACGCATCGCCCTCGATTGCAGTGATTTTGATCTCGGCTGGAAGATTGTTGCCCGTATTTTTTTCGTCGTACATGTTGAGCGGAGCCATTTGGCTGTAACGCAGATTGCTTGTTTGGTACGTGTTAAAAACCCCTCGAGCAATTGCTTCTTCATCTCCACCTTCAGTGAAAACCATCTGGCCTTTCTTTGCTTTGATGATTGCTGTTCCTGTGTCCTGACACATAGGAAGCACACCGCCTGCAGCAATGCCGGCATTTTTCAATAAGTCGAGTGCCACGAAACGATCGTTTCCTGATGCTTCAGGATCTTGCAAAATATTGTTCAGCTGTTGGAGGTGACCAGGGCGAAGAAGATGAGCGATATCTCGCATGGCGGTCTCGGTGAGGAGGGTGATGGCCTCTTGGCTGACCTTCAGAAAGGTGCCAAGTGGAGTATCCACTTGCTCCACTCCTTCGGTGCTGACTAATCGATACTCGGTGGTGTCCGGTCCGAGGGGGAGGATCTCTGTGAATGCAAATTCAGCCATAAGCCAAGGCTAGAACGCTCTGGCTGCTTGCGCCCTATGCGGTTGGATTCTGTGGCCAGTTGTGCTTTGGGTAACGGCCCGCCATGTCTTTTCGGACGTCTGCCCATGAACCTGCCCAAAAGCCTGGCAGATCAGAGGTGATTTGTATGGGGCGGTCTGCAGGGGACAACAACTGAATCCGAAGCGGGACACGACCATTAAGGACCGTGGGATGAGTGGTTACCCCAAACAGTTGTTGTACCCGGATCGCGATTGTGGGCTGATGTGGATCGGCGTAATTGATGTCCACTGGTTTACCTGAAGGGGGAACAAACGTTGCTGGAGCAAGATTGTCGAGAGCGCTACTTGCATCCCATCCCAGTTCTGATTGCAACACCATTGTGAGATCTACCGCATTGAGATCCGAACGAGATGTTGCTCCGATGAGAAATGGAGTAAGCCATTTTTCCATGGTGGCAAGTAGGTGTGATGTGGAAACATCTGGCCATGATTCACCCTGATGATGACGAAGAAAAGTTATTCGTTGACGGAATTGAGTTGCTGATCCGCCGCCCAACACGCCGAGTTGCGTGGCTCGCACACGTTCCAAAAGTTCATGTGTTGTTTCAGCGCCAGCAATTGGTACGAGGTCGCGTTCATCAATTCTGATATTTCCTACTTTTCTCACCACGCGCTGCACTAAATCATCTTTAGCTTTGTCCCATAACAAGTACGACTCCACTTCAACATCGTCTCCCAGTACGGGAGCGATTACTTCTAAGTCAACGGCAGCACCTCGTCGGAGCCTTGCAGTGGACCGTTGGGTATCAATATCGGCTGCAACGATGAACTGCTCCCGTGCAAGTTCATCTTTTGAATCACAATTCACAGCTCCGCTGGTGCGCATGACAAATTGTCCAGGACTAGAGCGACGCATTGCCAATCTGTCTGGATATGCAGATAGAAGCACTGCGCCACAAAGAGAGTCAACCTGTTCGGAGTTGACATACGCATGTGATGAAACATCTGATCGACGTGCAATATCTTTTGCTGCATCCCTAACTCGGCGAAGCGCACCTCTGTCGGCAAGATCATGGTGAGCGAGATCAAGGATCGCTTTTACGCGTAATGCGATATCTGAGGGAAGTGAGTCTGGCCTACCTCGAAAGATGTCTCGTTCTTCTAGCAACGCAGCAATGACACATGCAATCCAGCCGTGAGGCTCACGTTCCTTGTTTCGCGCCACCATCGTGCCTAGACGAGGGTGAAGAGGTAATCCCAAAACTGTTCGTCCTAGTGCCGTGATGGTGCCTTCTGGATCTAACAAATGAAGCATCGTTAGTGTTTCATGAGCGATAACCAATGATTTTTGTGGTGGTGAGTCGAGAAATTTCAATTCATCTAACGGTGTTCCCCACGCTGCTATTTCTAATGCCACTCCGCACAGGTCTACTTGAGTGATTTCTGCTGGGAGATGGGGGAGTCGGGTGTCGTCTTCTATGCGGCTCCACAGCCGATAAGCAACCCCTTCTTTTACACGACCAGCTCGGCCACTTCTTTGAGAGGCAGATGCACGAGAAGATGTCACCGTCACTATCTCGGTCAAACCGGTGCGTGGATCAAGTTTGGGAGTTCTTGTGAGTCCCGCATCGATCACAATGTGCACACCGTCCACGGTGAGGGAGGTTTCAGCGATGTCTGTGCTCAGCACAACTCGTCGTCTGCCAGAAGCACTTGCGCGCAGCGCAGCATCTTGCTCTGTAAAAGGAAGAACCCCGGCGAGTCGCATGATG
>JALRGJ010000087.1:0-260 GCA_023253435.1 Ilumatobacteraceae bacterium
ATGGGTTGGTTCACCCTTGAGGTGAATAGTCAAGTAGTCAACGAGCTGTACGAACATGGTGAAGTTGCGTCTCATTTGTTGAGTCAATCTCCTGAGCTCAATGTCAATGAATTTGCTGTTGTCCGATCCGGTTCACAATCTGCACTTGTTCGTTGTCAAGGTGAAATGTCTGATCTGCTGCCTGCTTCATCACCCGAAGCTTGGGGGCTACGCGCACGATCAAAAGAGCAACGCTTTGCACTTGAGCTGCTGATGGATCC
>JALRGJ010000087.1:270-5560 GCA_023253435.1 Ilumatobacteraceae bacterium
GCAATTGCCGCTGGGCTTGAACAAGTTGTGGAGTCTCGCCAGTACGAGCGTCTTGCTGTGTACCGCCCTCTTGTGCCGGTGGGTCGAGCAGATGTTGGTTTCTTGCCCGGTGGGCTTGATGAAAAACTTGATCCGTGGATGAGCGCCATTCACGATGCCATCGTGGCTCTGACCGATCAGCGATCAAGCAATGATGCACGTCGTCTCATCGATGACCTCACCGCTCGAGGGCAACTTTCTCTCGAGTCGGTCACGTTCTTGCGCGGCAGGTCACTGCATCGGCAATTTGTTGTAGTGGATGAGGCACAAAACCTAGAGCCCACCACACTGAAGACAATTCTGACCAGAATTGGCGAAGGCACAAAAGTTGTCTTTACTGGCGACACCAGCCAGATTGATGCCCCATATATGGGCGAATCAAATAATGCCCTAGCGGTTCTTATTCATGCATTTGCAAACCAGCATTGTTTTGGGCATGTCACCCTTGCTTCATGTGAACGAAGTGAAGTAGCAAGCCTGGCTGCAGAACTGCTCTGAGTGTTCTTCACGTCCGCGGGCGTGACACAATCGAAGCATGGCCGATACTCCAGACTCACTTGTCCGAGAATTTATTGCTGCACTCGTAGCAAAAGATCTCGATACCGCCGCCACCATGGTGACCGATGATTTTGAATACGACAACGTCCCAATGGGCAAAGCATTTGGCCCTCAAGGACTCAAAGACACTCTCGCCGGCTTCTTTGGCATGTGCACTCAAATTGATTGGCAGATCTTTCGTCAAACATCAAGTGGTGACCTCAATGAAGGAACTGTTTTGAATGAGCGTGATGACCGAGTGGAAATTCATGGGCGCTGGGGAACCCTTCCCGTTGCAGGAGTGTTTGAAATACGCAATGGCAAACTCACATTGTGGCGTGATTACTTTGACAAGCAAGCCATTTTGGACCTCATGACGCCACCGTCTGCCTAACTATTGTTTGTAATGCTCTAACACAGCATCACCCCCCATTTAGTCTGATCTTGTGACTCTTTCTCGTACGACACCTCCACTTTCCATGCGAGAAATGTCGTTTGCGGTCATTGACTTTGAGACCACCGGGATCAATCCAAAAAGAGACCGCATCCTGCAGATGGCAGCTGTCATTGTGAACGGTGCTGGTGAGATTCTCGACACTTTCGACACAGTGGTGAAGCCACAACATCCCGAAGAGTATGAACATGGGGCTGAGCACATTCATGGCATTAGTCGCCAACAAGTAGAAAACGGAATGCCACTGACAGAGGCATTAGAAAAATTGTGGGCGCTGAGTCAGGACAAGGTCATCACAGCCCACAATGCTCGTTTCGATATCGGGTTCCTCCACGCAGAAACTCAACGTATTGGGCTGACACATCAGGTGGAAACGTTTCTCGACACCCTTGCACTCGCTCGCCAAGCAGACACACAACGTGAAAGAAAACATTCTCTTGGGGCGCTCTGTGAGCACTACGGAATAGAGCTAATCAATGCTCACCAGGCTCTGGCCGATGCCACCGCGACTGCAGAACTTTTGATTCGCTTACTCAAAGAAATGAATATTCAACAAGCCGATCAAATTCAGGCTTTGTTGTCATAAAGTCGCAGCACATCAGCGGCTGTCTGTTGCTGTAGATGTATGAGATCGCTTGGTTGTTCAATGGTGACCCCACCTCCAGCACGTAGCAACAGACGTCCCAGCCAATGCTCACTCGTCACCACTAGGGAGATGCGTAGTGATCCATCACTCAATTCCTCAAGAACTTTGCATGGGTATGTCTCCACCACCCACATTGCGCTTGGAGCCACTATTGCGATGGCTTCTATGTTCCCATCCGCACGAGAGAACCAATCAGGAACCGTGACGGTTTCTGCAACTACAGGTACTAGCTCCCCAGTTGGCTGAACGGACCGAATGCGATCCACTCGAAAATGCCTACGCTCTGACGACAGGCCATCATCTGCAGACACGTACCAATGACCGCGTTCTGCAAATACAGTGCGCACCACAATTGTTCGCGCAGATTCTTCATTCTTTGCGGGCGTCCAATATGTGATGAGAAGTTTTTCACCAGTTGACGCAGCGCGGGACACCACTGACAGGAATTCAGGTGCTTCAACGTCTACGTCAACGACGTCTTCACCCAAAACTTTGCGAAGTTTTTTCAAGGCGCTTTTCAGTTCACGCCGCTTGGTGAAACCGGGAATCTCCTCGGCTGCAGCCGCCATCAGACTTAACCCAAATGCTTCGGCGGAGGTGAGATCTAAACGGCGTTCAAAATATTTGTTGAGACCTACATTGATGTAACCCTCATCGATGTAGATCTCCGTTAATTCAAATGG
Source organism: Ilumatobacteraceae bacterium (assembly GCA_023253435.1). Taxonomy (GTDB): domain Bacteria; phylum Actinomycetota; class Acidimicrobiia; order Acidimicrobiales; family Ilumatobacteraceae; genus UBA2093. The sequence continues at coordinate 2,630 of JALRGJ010000087.1, forward strand.
CGTATAAGGAGGCACTCCGCACATAGCTGCCATTTCAATGTCTTGAATGAGATCGGCCTCGCTGATGTCGAACTGACGAGCCATTTCCGCAATGCTCACCCGCTGACGCTGCATGAGCCAGGGCAACATTGCCAAAAGTCCTTTGACTCGTACTTCGGCCGGGCGGGGTCCAGTCTTTTTCATCACACACCTCCAGCCAAACGTTGGAGATCAGAAATGATCTCATTGCGCACTGTTGCAGGAGAGATAACGTGCGCACGGTCAACAAGCGCGTACAGCCATGACCTAAATGCAACTTTATTTCCACATGGAACTTCGATATCTATTGAGCCATCGGCACGTGTAGCCCTCACGGCTTCATCACCAAGTTCTCGAATCACCGCAGGTGCAGCACGACGATCAACTCGAACGATGGCAACTTCATGAGAATTATCGCCAAAGACTTTTGCATCGCGAGGAAATGCGGTGGCTAGGTCAAAATCTGCGGGACGCACAAATGAATCGGATGAACCAAGGGTGACCGCGCCCTCAATCCGGTCTACTCGGTACACCGCTTGTGCTCCTCGAGCAGTATCGAAACAAATGAGGTACCAAAAACCATTGCGCGAAATAAGTCCGTAGGGGTGCACAATACGTGGCTTACCGTGGTACACGAACTGCGACTCTTTTTGCTGAGCAACCGCTTCCCACAAATTTGGCAATATCTGGGAAGACCCATCAACAAGGGCAACAGCACTTACTTGTTCTGTTACTACTTCACCTCCCAGCCATTGCACTGCACGTTTGCCCCAGCGGGTTCCCATTTGAACCACCGCAGCGGCTTCTTGAAGAGCACTGAGCTCATCTGAAGTGAGTTGGAAATCAATGAGTTTGTATTCAGCCCGATCTATGGAATAGGCAGTTTTCCCAGCATCATCTCCACCCAAAGTTTGCATAGTGATGGGGATTCCCAGTTTGCGCAGAATTTTTTTATCGCGTTCAAATGCGGTTCTGCGGCCCTCTTCTTTGTCGGAGTACTGCCCCACCATTTTGTCGGCAATTTGTTCAAGCGTGAGTGGACGTGAAGATTCAGACAACAAGGCCACCAAATTGAGCATGCGTTCCGCAGGATTAGTGGTGTTTCGTGCCCCAGCCATTCAGGGCAGGATAGGCCCTCAAAGCCTTATTGACTTCATCAATTGGCCCGTGATTGGCGTACGTACCAATCCGTAATTGCACGAGTCATCAATGGAGCCTGGGCCACCTCACCCGAAGCAATTGCGTGAGCAGTATCAGTGGCTAATTTTTTACCCAATTCCACACCAAATTGGTCGAAGCTGTTGACACCCATGAGCCAACCTTGAACCGCTGTGGAATGTTCGTACATGGCCAAGAGGGCTCCCAAGTTGTAGGGGCTCAGAGCATCCATGAAGATGACGGTGCTGGGTCTATTCCCGGGAAAATTTCTGTGTGGATCTTCATGAAGGCTTCCTCCAGCTAATGCTTCAGATTGGGCAATCATGTTGGCAATTAAAAGATCATGCGCTTGTGGGTCACTGCCCATGGGGGCAATTGATGAAATGAATTCCACCGGCACCACTTGAGTTCCTTGATGCAGCATCTGAAAGAAAGCGTGCTGCCCATTTGTCCCTGGCTCGCCCCATACCACTGGACTTGTGTGTTCTGCAGGGACACCATCTTCTCGAACACTTTTGCCGTTGCTCTCCATCACAAGTTGTTGTAGATACGCAGGCAATCTGGCCAGATCGTGGCTATAGGGCACAACGGCAACTGTTGCGTAGCGATGAAGAACTGCATTAGCCCACCACACAAGCGCATGGACTACAGGAAGACTCTGTTCTGGTGAAGTCTCTAACGCATGTTGATCCATTTGATACATACCACTTAAAAAGTCGGAGAAATTTTTTGCACCTATTGCACACATCAATGGAAAACCAATGGTTGAGGACAAGGAAAAGCGCCCGCCCACCCATTCACCAAATATCAGACACTGAGATTCCGGTATTCCCCAACTTTGTGCAACTTCTGGATATGCAGTGGAAGCAACAAAATGAGACTGCCAATCTGACACCTGTGCAGCCATCCACTGCTTCGCGCGCTCGGCATTATGCATGGTCTCTAATGTGGTGAAAGTTTTGGAAGACACCACAACCATGGTTCGTGCTGGATCTAATCCGTAAATTGCCTCATCAAAATCAGCTGGATCAATATTTGAAACAAATCGAGTTAACGGACCGTCATGAAAGGCTCTGAGGGCTCGAGTTGCCATTGCGGGCCCTAGATCACTGCCGCCTATTCCAATATTGATCACTGCGTCGATCTCTGGGTTGTTTCGAATTTTCTCCGCCAATTCCAGTGCCCGAGTCAGAGCATCACGAGACCCAACTGCTTCTGCATTTTGAGCGAGTGGATCTCGTAACGCAGTGTGCAAAACAGCGCGACCCTCGGTCACATTAAGCACGTGACCGTCCATCATGTCTCTGAATTTCTGTGGAATCTTTAACTCACGCGTTAGCAAAATGAGTTCATCAAACAGGGCAGAATTCATGAGCTGACGCGAAAAATCGGCATGGAGGCCACAGGCATCGAAAGTGAACCTTTGTGCCCGTTGGGGCTCACTCACAAAGAGTTCTCTCAGCGAAGAAGATGCACCTGCCAACGTGACAAGTGACTGCAACTGACGGGCGTTCACGACTCCAACTTACTTGGGGTTGCCAGCAAGAACCGTGAGGTTCTGTACTGGTAGGGATATCGCCTAATTCTCGCGTGATGAATAAGCAGACCACGCAATCGGGGCTACGAGTCCGGCGAGACCCATTTTGATGACATCTCCAAGAAGAAATGGAGTAACACCAAGAGAGATTGCGTTGGACTCACCAGTTGCAATTGCGATGTTGAGAGAGTATGCAAGCCATGTCACACCACATGCAT
>JALRGJ010000088.1 GCA_023253435.1 Ilumatobacteraceae bacterium
CACACGACGATGGTCTGGGCACAGCGATTCGTCCCTGCATCGACCTCCTCGCTCATCTGTCTCTTGGGACCAGTGATCTCGACTGGATTCGCCTGGGCCTTCTTCGGCCAGACCGTGGCGCTCGTGCAGGCGATCGGCTAGGTCGTCGTGCTCGTGTCGCTCGCCGGTGTGGTCAAGTACGGGGCCAAGGAGGCGGTGACGCGCGACGTGTTGAGCACCGCGGATCCACTGCTAAACTCAAATCCCTAACGGTTTTCCGTTATGCGGATGTGGCTCAGTTGGTAGAGCATCACCTTGCCAAGGTGAGGGTCGCGAGTTCGAATCTCGTCGTCCGCTCCAAAACCGCCCTCTGGGGCGGTTTTTTTGTATACGAGAAGCTCTGTTAGCCCCACAGCGCTTTGTTCAAAAGTGATGCAAGCTGTTTCTTTTCTGAGGTGGAGAGACCGTTCATCTGTTCAATATGTGCTCTCTTGATGTTGGGGGTCAACCGAGAGAACACTTGGCGGCCGGCCATCGAAACAGACACGATGACTTTTCGCTTGTCTGTGTGAGAAAGGGTTCGAGTAACGAGACCTTGTCTCTCCATTTTGTCAACGAGTCGTGTTGCATCTGATGCTTTGTTAACTAGACCGTCAACAATTTCACCCATCGTGAGACCATCTTGTGACTCAGAAAGGCACAGTACCCACAGAATTCTGTAGTGCGCTTCAGATATTTTCTCTTCACTGCAGATTCGTTCAATGTCTCTACTAAAGCGGGCGGCAACAAGATTCGAGAGAATATAGACATCTCTATTCAGGTCATCTGTATTTGTTGAGGGTGGGGAAATTTTGCGCGTTGTATTCATGATCTATGAAGAATCGCAGTAAGCGCATCGCGCAATACGTCTGTGGCGTGATCTGCAGTTGACATACTTCGCCATGCAATGAATCTGTCGGGCCGCACAAGAATTGCACCCTGAGGACCATGCTCTCGCACACGCGTCCAGGTGAGACGAGGATCAAGCAAGTCTCCACTTGTATGACCAATGCGAATTGCGTCTAGTGGGAGTTCGAGATCTTTTGAAACATTTTCCGCCGCCCTGCACCACTCATTGCCTTCTTCACCCGCAATGAGAAGGAACCGACCAGGTTGTACCAGGTTCACTGTGGAGAGACGTTCTCCGCCTTGGCCTAACTCAACCCATGCATGGGGAAGTGGGTGGCCAGGTCGTGTGCTCATGTTGTAGATACGAATCGGATCGGGATTGTGCTGTGGTGATGTCCCATCAGGAATGACCGCGGTTGATTGGTACGTGTAGCCATATTCGATGTTCTGTTCGTGGAACTCCATCGAATGGACCGCCATCATTTCTCCGACCTGTTTTGCGAAGGCTTCATCCTCTGGTTTTCCACTCCATGCGCGAGATAGGAACTGCCATTTCATCTCTGTTGACATCTCGGGGTCATTGATGTGAAGCGCCGTTGAAGTAACCGCCCATTGCTGGCTATTTTCGAGTGACCTTCGCACATTTTTTTCAATACTTGAACGACGTTCGGGTTCGTAAGTGGAGAGAAGGTCGGGTCCTGCTTCACCTTTGAGAACTGCGGCAATCTTCCATGTCAAATTTTGTACGTCGTGCATACCGCTTGTTAGACCAAGGCCACCTGTTGGCGGATGTTTGTGTGCTGCATCGCCACAGAGAAATACTCGACCTTCTGCAAAGCGGTCTGCCATGATTCCTTCAGCAGCCCAACTCGAGATCTTGTGAATTTCAATTGGGTGATCTCCGATTCCAAGTGCGAAGCGAAGGTCTTCCTCTACCTTGCTGTCCTCAAAAGTGCGTGGATCATCGGATGGATAGTTGAGGTGGACAACCCATTCAGGAGATTGTGTACCCCACTTACCCGGTCCCATAGGAACCATAACGATCATCGCGCTGATCTCAGGGATGTAGTGCCACCGAATCAGCACGTCATCATCAACGGCAAGCTTTGAGAAATCTGTTGACATGTGGATTGATACCTGACTTGCATAGCGGCGCACGCCTTGCATCTCCACTCCGAGAATGCGTCCCACTGTCCGACCACCATCACACGCCACTAGGTACTCCGAATGCACGGTGTACTCCTTGCCGTTATCTCGATCAATAATTGTGGCAACGACACCTTCCGTATTCTGTTCAAACGCTATGAGTTCATGATGGAAGCGAACACGGCCGGGTGCGAGTTCATCGGCGCGTTTGCGCAAAATTGGTTCTAATCGGATCTGAGGGAGGTTGGTGGAAAGTAAGGGGCTTGCTGCCACCCAGTCAAGATCACGGCCACCGTTTCCCCAGCACTCAATTTTTGCGAGGCGTCGTCCGGCATTTTCATGCCCACTGAATCCTGCGTACACAGCGGTATACGCAAATTGTTCTGGTGGAGTGCTTATGGAATAGATCTCGTTAGCAGTTCCGACATCGCTCATGATTTCCATTGCGCGCTGGTTGAGGATGTGCGCCTTTGGCAGAGTCGACGTGGTGGGGAGTGAATTGACGAGGAGTGAATCCACACCCAAAGTCGAAAACAGCATGGAGGCAGTGAGACCGGCTCCACCTCCACCAACAATGAGGACGGGAACCTTGATATCTGCCATCACGAACTCCTTGAACTTGCGCTGGTTGTAATCTAGTCAGATTATTTGTTGTAACAAATAACTCTAGGGGACACTGTGAGGGGGCAAATCGACACCAGGAGTGCATTTTGGAAAAGTATGCGCACTCTCAACTCGTCATCCGCTCCAAGAAAACGTTCTGAGGAGCGGTTTTTTGTATGTGAGGTAATTAGAGACCTGCGATGAGCTGATTCAACTGAACAAACATCGCAACAATTCCTATTGATACTGCAATCATCGCTGCGATAGTGGCACGAAGCGTATTTCGGATACCAGTGAATCCATCTTTCATTTCAGCTTCAATGCGCTCGATATCGCGTACTCGAGCGACATCAGACCAACCACTTGGTGGTAAATGTTCCATCAAAGAATTTGCCACTTCATCTCCAAGCATGTTTCGAAGCCCAAGATGCATCTTGAACCGATCTGCTTCCGTCATCGCCATTGTATGTCCCTTCTCATGTGGGAAAATGAACTCAATGTGTGCGAGAGAAAACTGAATTGGCTTGGGGTTGAAAACGAACGTATCTGTGGTTGCTCATGGAGAGACACCGATGCTGTTCGGCCCTGAGAGTGCGTCTAGAAGGTGAGATCTACAGCCACCCCCACCTCACGAATGTGTTCAGACAGGGCGGTCATATATTTCTCTTTTTCTTAGGGTGAAAGGTATTGGTGGACAGGGAAATCAACTCGGAGGAATGTCCCAAAACGGTCGGTTCGGTGACCAGTGCCCCTGATCTCTAGTCTGTGGAAATGGATCTTTCTTACCCACCTGAAGCCACTGCCTATCGCGACAAGGTTCGCTCCTTTTTGTCTCAACATCTTCCAAAGGATTGGAAGGGGATCGGCGCCTTGAATCATGAAGATGCGGCGGAGTTCACTACCAAATGGCGTCAGATCCTTTCTGACAACGGATACCTAGCCGTGAACTGGCCAAAGGAATATGGCGGTGCTGGCTTGACTGCACTTGAGAGTGTTGTGCTTGCAGAAGAATTTGCTCGCGCGGGCGTTCCCACAGGTGGGCCAAACGATGGTTTTGGAATTGGCATGTTGGGTAACACCATTCAGGTGTGGGGTACAGAAGAGCAAAAGAAGCATTTTCTTCCACGTGTGTTGTCTGGTGAAGACAAGTGGTGCCAGGGTTACAGCGAACCAGCAGCAGGTTCAGATCTTGGCAACTTGGGATGTAGAGCAGAACTTGATGGTGACGAATGGGTCATCAATGGACAGAAGATCTGGACATCAGCTGGTCACTTAGCCAATCACATCTTTGTGCTGGCAAGAACCAATACGGAGAATGTCAAGCACAAAGGCATCACCTTCTTATTGGTTGACATGCGTCAGAAAGGTGTTGAAGTTCGCCCCATCAAAATGATGTCTGGTGACTCTGAGTTCAACGAAGTGTTCTTCTCTGATGCACGTTGCCCTAAAGAGAATGTTGTTGGAGAAGTAAATGGTGGTTGGGCCGTAGCAATGACTCTTCTTGGAAACGAGAGAGGTGCAGCAGCGGCGGTCACAGGCATTTCCTTTAGAGGTGAACTTGATAAGTTGCGCGCGTTAGCTGAAGAACGTGGGGCATTTTCTGACCCTTCCATTCGTCAGAGATTTACCAAGTGCTACACAAAGGTAGAGATCATGCGGTTTATGGGCTATCAAGCGCTCACAAGTTTCCTGCATGGAACAAAGCCCGGTGCGGGATCCTCCATTGGCAAACTGTGGTGGAGTGAGTACCACAAGGAAGTCACAGAATTGGCTGTAGACATTTTGGGCGCTGATGCGCTTGTGCCAACAGGACAGACACCTCATACTGCCTTCACCACAGATGAAGTTGGCTCACCAAACGACAGTGCCAACTGGGTGGGAGTGTTCTTAAATGCTCGTGCCGGAACGATTTATGCAGGCACCAGTCAAGTGCAGCGGGGAATTGTTGGAGAGCAGATTCTCGGATTGCCTAAAGAGCCACGCGCTGACGGTGGTCCGTGGAATCAAATCCCAGGTCACGGCTGATCATGCCTGTTCAGTTCGGAGTTCACATTGGGGCTCAAAACGCAACAGTGCAAGAGCTACGAACTCTCTGGAAATACCTAGATTCACACGGAGCTGATTGGATCTCTCTGTGGGATCACCTCTATGAGGCTCCGCCTGCAGGTGGTACGCAGCCTCACTTCGAGGCATTTTCCATGTTGGGTGCTTTGGCAGTGGACACCTCGCACGCGCGACTTGGCTGTTTAGTGTTTTGCTCTCAGTACAGAAACATTGGATTGCTCATGAAGGGTGCAATCTCTGTTGATCATCTTTCTGGCGGCCGATTTGAACTGGGGATGGGAAGCGGTTGGCATGAGCAGGAAGCCGCCGCTTTCGGATTCGATTTTCCCTCTCAAGGTGATCGCTTCAAAGTATTAGAAGGCCAACTCCAAGCCATCAACAAATGGAGAAATGGTGAGAGAGTCACTCAATCTTCGCCCAGTGTTGAATTGTCAGAGGCCTCTATGGTGCCTGGCCCTCAAGGTCAATTACCTGTGTGGATAGGTGGACTTGGGCCAAAGCAAACCTTGCGCATGGCTGGGGCATATGCAAATGGCTGGAATGCCGCTTATGCAAGCCCTAGTCAATACAAAGAGCTCAATGGAATATTGGATGACTGGTGTGGGAAAGCTGGACGTCAACCATCTGATGTTGAGCGCAGTATCAATCTGTCTTTTGGATTAAGCACAGAAGATGTAGCCATTGTTAAATCTCAACTCACTGATCAATGGGGTGGGGCTGCGGAAAGAATTATTTCTGGTTCGCTCTTAGGTAGACCAGAAGATGCAATGGAACAAATTGCACCGTTCGTAGAAGCTGGTGCACAAATGGTGAACATTGCAATTAGGCCACCGTGGGACCAGGAGTTGCTTGCTGAATACATAGAGCGCATTGTTCCCAT
>JALRGJ010000089.1 GCA_023253435.1 Ilumatobacteraceae bacterium
GTCACCAGCGTGGACCGGAAGACGAATGGTGCGACCAGTGTTTGCGATACCGCGGGTGATGGCCTGGCGAATCCACCATGTTGCGTAGGTGGAGAATTTGAAACCTTTACGCCAGTCGAACTTTTCAACGGCGTGCATGAGGCCCAGGTTGCCTTCTTGAATGAGGTCGAGAAGGGGGAGTCCGGAAGCCTGGTACTTCTTTGCGATGGACACCACCAGTCGAAGGTTTGATTGAACGAATGCTCGCTCTGCTAGCTCGCCATCGCGGATGGCTTTGCGCAATTCGCGCTTACGGGTGGTGGTAAGAGTTTTGGTCTCAGCCATCTCTTGGTGGGCTTCTTTGCCGGCCTCGATGGCTTTTGCCAGACGGACTTCGTCGTCTTTGGTGAGCAGTGTGTACTGACCAATATCTGTGAGATAGAGCCTGACTAGGTCTTCTTCGTCACGATCAATACGATCCTTAGCCACTCTGAACCTCTCCTACATCTGCACATTCCCGAATGAGAACGAACAAGGGCAGGATACCGAGCACAGCAAGCACCCCCACAGTCGAGGTGAGAACATTTACCCCTCTGGGTCTGGCAAAGTGTGGACATGGCAAATCCATTGATGACAGACAAGGCCATGGGCCTTGGAAACCTTGATCAAAAGAACAACACCTGGGCACCGCCCTCGGCACAACCAATAAACGACGGTCCCGTTTCGCGATGGGACAGCGGCATCATGACAGTGGGGGGAACCGCGTCTGCGACGCTGATGTTGCTCGTGCTTATCTTGGCGTCTGCAACTGTTACCTGGCTCTCCATCTCTGCTCCTGTAGAAGGAGAAGCAATTCAGATACCGGTGGGCTGGGTACTTGGTGGCGTCATTGTGGGTTTGATTGCTGTGATCACAGCAACTTTTAAACCGCATCTTTCTCGTATCGCTGCACCTGTTTATGCAATTGCTGAAGGTGTTGTACTTGGCGCCATTAGCAGAGCATTTGAGCAAGAGTATGACGGAATTGTTCTCCAAGCAGTAGGTGCAACTGTCAGTGTGTTTGCAGTGATGTTGCTTTTGTATCGCAGTCAGGTCATTCGAGTTACGGAGCGATTCCGTCGAATCGTGATGGGTGCAACACTCGGTCTGGTTGCGTTCTATTTTGTTTCATTTATTTTCAGTTTGTTTGGTGCAACACCATCATTCATTAATGGTTCTAGTGGCTTGGGAATCATCTTCAGTGTGTTTGTGGCTGGTCTTGCTGCATTTAACTTGGCGCTCGATTTCGACATGGTGGAAAAAGGAGTACAGAACAAGTTGCCAGCACACATGGAATGGTTCTGTGCGCTTGGCATCACAGTCACCCTTGTGTGGTTGTACATGGAGATATTGCGCTTGCTGTCTAAATTGCGCGATAACTAATACGTCCTATCTGATCGCTGTTACAGCGAATGAAGAAATGTAAAGAGAGCCTCGTTGAATGCAGCGGGGCTCTCTTGCTGTACCCAGTGGCCTGCATTTGGAATCATCGTGCCCCCGCGGAATTGAGGCAATACAGAATCCATGTACTGCAATGCCGCTTCGTAATTGCGATTAACTGGGTCGTACTCGCCTGTAATAAAACACATAGGCATGGAGATATGTGAAGCAGGAATATTTTTTGTGACTTCGTAATTGGCGTTCATGTTTCTGTACCAACTCACTGGCCCAAAGAAGCCAGAGTGCGTAAACGCTTTTACATACTCTTGAAATTCCTCGTCTGACAACCACGACCACGGGAGTGCTGGAGGAGTATCCAGATTGTCGAGGTATTTCGTACCGAGTGCCGGAGGCAATTCCTTATTGCTGAAGAATGCGGGGTTGTGTCTGCAATCTGCAGATGCTCCCCACAAGATTCTGCGCATCGCATTATCAACGTTGGCATCGAACTCTTGCTCAGCAGTTCCTAATTCCTGAAAATAAATGATGTAGAAAAATCGATCACCGTAGCGAGCACGCATAATGTCTAGTGGCGCTTGCGGCCAATCGGTAAATGGAACACTCGCAGCAACTCCTGCAATCACCCGTTCGGGGTGCATTCGACACAGATCCCATAACAGCAGCGATCCCCAGTCGTGCCCAACATAAATTGCTTTTTCATGACCGGCATCTAGAGCAATCTCAAGGAGATCACTTGCTAAATGTGCAGTGGTGTACGCATCAACTTGTGAAGGAGAGGTTGAATACCCGTACCCACGTTGGTCTGGTGCAATCACGTGGTATCCCGCATCTGCAAGTGGTTGCATTTGATGCCGCCAACTGTGTGACGTTTCTGGGAATCCGTGAGCAAGCACAATCAGTGGAGCACCTACATCTCCACTTTCCCGCAGAGCGATGTCTATGCCATTGACATGAACAGTGCGCTGTCGAATGTTCATGTTGTGAAGTGGCTAACTCAGTGGGGAAGGATTGGTTCGGGCGGTGGGGTGGATGGCGAGGTGTGCGGGATCAATGGGTAGCTGCGTGTTCTCATCGGTCCAATAAGAGCCGTCGTCAAGGCGTGCGAGGGCTTTCTCAACATCGGCGAGATCGGTTTCAACAGCGTCTAAGTTCAGTGGCTCCACATCTCCGAGACTATTAGACCATGACGCTCGCGCCCTCACGCTCGCTTGCTCATTCGCTCGCTCTCTCGCCCGCACGCCTACGCGGCATGTGCTCTCGCCCGCGCTCTTGCTCACATGCTGATAGGGCTGTTACGGCGCACACACGTGCTGGACGGCTTCGCAAGCTGCGCAATGTCCAGCAGTGTGCACCCCGTACGCCCTACGCGGCATGTGCTCTCGCCCGCACGCCCTCGCGGCATGTGCTCTACGACCTGGCAGATAGCCTCATGCGCATGAGTTTGCCATTCCCCCCACTTGATGGATCCGCCCCCCAGACACAAAAGTTTCCCGAAGCACCAGAGATGGGTATCGACCCATCAAAGCGTTACTCGGCAACCATGGAGACTTCATTGGGAACCATTGTGATTGCTCTTGACGCCCTCAAGGCTCCTCGAACCGTAAACAACTTTGTGTACCTCGCTGGCTACAAGTACTACGACGGCATCATTTTCCATCGCATCATTCGTGGCTTCATGTGCCAAGGTGGCGATCCCACTGGCACCGGAACCGGTGGTCCGGGCTACCGCTTTGGCGATGAGTTGCCAGAGTCACCAGCGGCGTATCAATTGGGTGCAGTTGCAATGGCAAATGCAGGGCCAAACACAAACGGTTCACAGTTCTTCATTGTGAGCTCAAACGATGGCCCGCGTCAGCTTCAGCCGTTGTACTCCCACTTCGGACAAGTGGTCAAGGGCCTCGATGTTCTAGATGCAATGCAAAGTGTGCAGACCGCTCGTGGCGATCGACCTGTTGAAGATGTGGTGATTAAGAGCGTCACCATCACAGTTGCCGACTGATCTCAGTCTCACTTCAGCAAGAGCACTTGCTCTGGCTGCACAAGGTTTTACATCACCGCGCCCCACAGGCCGAATTGATAAAAGACACCTTCGAAAAGTTTTTGACTCCGTTGGAGTCATTCAGATTGATTCCGTCAATGTCTTAGTGCGTAGCCAGGAACTTCCTTTGTTTTCTCGATTGGGAGATCACCCCCGCAGTCTGATCCCAGACGCCACCGAAAACGCCGAACTTTTTGAATATTGGTGCCATGAGGCATCACATCTGCCCATCAATATGTGGCCATTGATGCAGTGGAAAATGGCTCGAGCGCGACAAGGGAATATGTGGAGTGGCCTGACAAGGGTTGCCAAAGAAAATCCGAAGTTGGTGCGTGAGATCCGACAACGTATTAACAATGACGGGCCACTAGTCGCGGGAGATGTCAAAACTCGAGTAGGTGCAAAAGGCTCTTGGTGGGACTGGGACAAAGGGAAAGTGGTGCTTGAGTACCTGTTCTGGACAGGGGAGATCACGGCTAGACGTCGATCTCAAGATTTTGCACGTGTGTACTACGCACTGACGGATGCATTTTCAGAAGAAGTCATCAATGCTTCTGTTCCCACTGAAACGGAAGCACGAAAAGAATTACTAGTTCGTGCCGCCAAGAGTTTGGGTGTTGCTACTCAGAAAGATTTATTCGACTATCACCGACAAAATGCAACCGATGCAAAGCCGATGCTCGGAGAACTTGTAGAAGATGGTGTGCTGGAGCAAGTTCGCGTTGAATCGTGGAATGAAAATGCATTTGTGTTAGCCGGAGCAAAGTCACCACGTGCTGTGGATACACGAGCACTAGTTTCTCCGTTTGATTCATTGGTGTGGTGTAGACCACGCATAGAACGTTTGTGGGATTTTCATTATCGGATCGAGATTTACACTCCTGCACCCAAACGTGTGTATGGCTACTACGTTCTTCCATTCGTACTAGGTGATCGAATCGTGGCTCGGGTAGATCTCAAAGCGGATCGTAAAACTGGCCAACTTCTTGTTCCTGGTGCATACAGTGAAAAAGATGTCGATGTGAAATTTGTAGCTAGAGAACTAAAAGCTGAACTTCAACTCATGGCTCAGTGGTTGGGTTTAGAAAAAGTCACCGTAGGAACCAAAGGTGATCTCACTGGGTTACTGGCTCCACGCGGTCAACGCCGGTAGCCCACCTGATTGCAGTGGTAACAAGTGATCCCACTGGTTTCAATACCACTCTCTCCGTTAGTGGTAACCATGGAAGTCGAAGATCTGCTCTTGCCCACACCGGAAGCGTGGCAACTGCTGCTGCACCAATAAGCGAATAGGGAACTCTTGCTGCAAGATCTAGCGGTGGTTGCAACAGCAAATACTTAACAACATCGCGAGACTCTGGCGTGCTTTTTAATTCGCGTCTGTACATCTTTAATTGATCGTGTAGTGCTTGCACACTGGTGGGGGGAGCGGGAACGCCTAATTTTGAGGCAATCACTGCCATGTCTTGCACATAACCGTCTGCTTGTTCAGGTGTGAGCGGAGTAGATCCGAACATGGAATGCGTGGAGAGAAAACTGTCTACCTCAGCTATGTGTACCCAACGCAAGAGGTGAGGATCTGTTGCTGAATATGGGCGACCATCAGACGCAACGCCCTCCACTTTTGAATGGATGAAGCGGACTCTTTCAACTGTTTTCTCAGCAAGTTCTGCTGGACCAAAGGAAGTAACGGCCAAAAAGTCCGCAGTTCGTTGTAAGCGTCCCCATGGATCATTTCGATAATCGGAGTGTTGAGCCACTCCCGCCATTGCAAGGGGATGAAGCGACTGAAGCAGGAGTGCACGCATGCCACCGATGAACATGGATGCATCAGTGTGGACAATGCGGATGGGTCTGTCTGGCCCAAACCAACGCTCACCCGGAGCAAGCATGATGGCGGCCTGTTTCTCCTCAGCGTTATCGCCAATCACCCTGTCTCTGAGGGCTGTGGCTAGGGCAAGGCGAATCTGTTCCACAACTTGACACTACGCTCGGATCGTGAGTTCCGACACCAATAATGCTGAATTTGGAAATGAAGGACGTATGCCTCGTTGGGTGCCCCGTGCCGTAGCGATCTTCTGGTTGGGCTATTTAGGAATGGT
>JALRGJ010000090.1 GCA_023253435.1 Ilumatobacteraceae bacterium
TTGCCCTTATGACGCTCCACTGAGCGTGGGCTACCTGCATTTACGGCCTCTTGTTGACGGGACCGGAGGTCCTCAATCTTGTCCTGCATTGATGGTGCGGCGATATCAGTCACGGGCGCAACGCTACTTGTGATGGGGCGCTTCTCCCCATATCGCGCGGCTATCCCTAAGGAATAGTGGTGCCAGAGGCTGCTGGGGGAACCGTTGTGGTGCTTGGCAATGTGGTTGAGGTGGTGACGGGGGGAGCAATCGTAGATGAGGCGGGAACCGTAGTAGCGATTGGTTTCAAGCCCTGTTTTGGTTGTGTTGTGACGGTGATGCCATCGGCGATGATAAACGCTGATGTCATTGTCTTCAACTGACCTGTGGTGGTAACACCGTTCACACGCACCGTCCACTGACCAGGCGCCAACATCTTGAGTCCGGCTTTGTCATCAATGAGTGCAGCACCTGGCCTAGTGATGGGAACACTGATCAAGTAACCAGAAAAGTTTGGATTTGATGGTGTTAATTCAACTGAGAAGTTTTGAATCCGCGAGGGACCAAACAATTCAATAAGCATTGAGTTCACACCCACATTGCCAGGGTTAACAGACAATCGAACCTTGAAGTTGTCTTCACCTTCCATTTCTTGAACGATCGCGTATTCAACTCGCGGCCCTTTGTCTCTATTCAAGACATATGGAGGCCGCATAGCCATGAGCCAGGAGGATGCCGCAAGAACAGTGATGCTCAATGCGAGTTCAATTCCCACTGGTCGTTTGAGTCTGTACACCACGCGCTCATTTAAAGAGTTCGCACGTTGCATTCCTTGCACGATGAATTGCCGAACTGATGCACTAACTATCAGCAACAGCACAAACAGAACCACTTTGAGTAGAACTACTCGACCATGCCCGCTATTTATCAAGCTGAGGCCGTCTACTCTCCACGTTTGAATTGCGCCAGTAACAACGATTGCAAAAGTGAGTGGAGTTGCAATGCGTCCCCAGCCACGCAAAGCATGAACAAGATCGATATCTCCTGGACCATGGAGAACAGTGCGCCAAATCAGCGCAATGCTTCCTACCCACATTGACACTGCCGCCATGTGAGCAATGCCAATCGCTGCACCGAGGACAACAGCGCGTCCCGAGAATCTGTCGAATCCGTATGAAGCCATGGCAAGAACGAGGAATCCTGCAGTGAAGGAAACAACTGTCTGTTCGAGAACTCGCACGGTTATCCAAGAGATTCCACCAAGCACAATGACCGCGATGATGCGGGAGAAAACCGCGCGACCTTCATTGAGAGACAGAATTGGCCCCCATGAAGTGGGAGACAATGAGCCCCACATGGTCCCTCCGGTTTCACGTGCATTGAGTAATGCCATGAGAACCACTAGCGAGACAAGACTCAAAATAGAGATTTGTCGGAAATATCTCTCTGTAATGCCGTATTCAACGCCCTCTGGCCAGAAGTACTTCACAAAAATGAGACCACCAAAAAGTGCCGCTACAAAGAAGAACGACAACCAGCGAACAAGGCCAATGGGGCCACCTAGTCGTGGTGGGGTAACGACTTCAACATCACCGGTGATGCTCGGATTAGTGGTTTGAGTTCCATCCGTTGTGGCGCTTGAAGGGAGAGTTGTTGTGGGAGTGGCGTTGGATGTGAACTGAAAAGATCCCTCACTGCCATCTGGCAGTTTCCATTTCACCGTGCATATTCCATTCCCTGGAATTTGGGTCAGTGATGCGGACACAGTGACGCCGTCAGAAGCAAGTTGGGGTGCGTTCAGATTTGTAATTTTGTTTTCACAGGTCAATACCAGACCCATTTGCGCAACAGCATCTGCTCCACCCACCGGAAGAGTGAATTTGAGTTGGATTTGTGTGGGAGCCAGGGTGACGATTTCTCCTGGCGCAGGGGTGGAGGACTCGAGGGTGTTGTCACCAGCGGCTCGCGCTGTGCCGGCGAAGGCGAGAGCACCAAGGACCGTGAGGAAGAGAGTGAGAAAACGACGCATGGGTTGTGAAAACGGTAGTCAGTTGAAGCCCAAACAGGGAATCTCACCTTTTCACACTCAGAACGGTGCTGCACTGCATTGGTAGGGTCAAAGTAATGGCCACACAGTCCCTTTACCGCCGTTTCCGCCCTCGGAAATTCTCTGAGTTGTACGGCCAAGAGCATGTGGTGCGTGCCTTGCGCAATGCGGTGATCAATGGCAGAGAGGGTCAGGCCTATCTTTTTTCTGGGCC
The DNA here is from genome assembly GCA_023253435.1 of Ilumatobacteraceae bacterium. Classification (GTDB taxonomy): domain Bacteria; phylum Actinomycetota; class Acidimicrobiia; order Acidimicrobiales; family Ilumatobacteraceae; genus UBA2093. The sequence goes on from JALRGJ010000090.1 coordinate 2,241, forward strand.
TCGCGGAACCGGTAAAACCACCACGGCAAGAATTTTGGCCAAGGTTCTCAACTGCGAGAATCCCGTCGAAGGTGAGCCATGTTGCGAGTGTGATTCTTGTAGGGCAGTGGAAGTAGGCACCAGTTACGACGTTCTTGAACTGGACGCTGCAAGTAACAATGGCGTGCAAGAGATTCGCGAAATTATCGAGGCTGCTGCATTAACAAGTCCCGGTAGACACAGAGTTTTTATTCTCGACGAAGTTCACATGCTCACGCGTGCTGCTGAAGCTGCACTTCTGAAGACCCTTGAAGAACCACCTTCTCAAGTGGTTTTCGTATTAGCCACAACTGATCCACAAAAAGTCTCAGAAACAATCCGTAGTCGTGTTCAACATCTGCAGTTTCACTTATTGCCAGTTGATCAATTAGAGAAATATGTCCGGTTTGTCATAGATGCTGCTCAGTTATCAGTCGATAACGATCAAATTGAACTCGTACTTCGTCAAGGTGGTGGTAGTGCCAGAGACACACTGTCCGCACTTGAGTTAGTTGCAGCTGGAGGTGGAGAGCCAGAAGATGCATTGCTCACCGAAGAAATTGTTCGTGCACTAATAGAAAAGAACCATGGGGCGGCTCTTGCAGCTGTTGCACGTGCAATGCAACAAGGTCGAGATGCTCACACATACGCAGAAGAAGTTGTTCGCACAATGCGCGATTGTTTTCTTGCCATCATGTCTCCAGAATTAGTTCAACTACCTGCATCCCGTGTTGCAGAACTGACTGAATATGCGCGCGAGTTAGGTGTGCAAAGAATCGTGCGCATCATGGAAACACTGGGAACCACCATGGTGGAAATGAGACATGCGCCAGATTCTCGCTTGTTGTTGGAAGTAGCTGTTGTGCAATTGGCATCGCCAGTTTTTGATGACAGCAATGAAAACTTGCTTGCTCGCATAGGCCAACTAGAAGAAGCGGTGAAGACACTCAAAGAACAAGGTGTTGCTGCTGCCATTCCCCCTGCTCCCATTAATCCCGCAACAGGCCGAGCAAAAATTGGCGGACTCGCAAATACGGCAGATACTCCACGCCCCGCTCCTACAAGTGGAAGTAATGGAGCAGTTCCGGAAACAAAGAGTGAGACAGTTGTTGAGCCGGCCAGCATAAAAGTTGAGGAAACGTTGACTGAAGTGCCGGTTGCTCACACCGACAATGCAACTGCACATTCTGAATCTGGAGAGGGAACAACAGACCCAGCGCAGATGTGGCCTCAGATCACTGATGCAATGAAAGGTTTCTCAAAGGCCATCTTTAAATCTGCTGTCGTTGAGTCCATTAACGGTAAAAAGCTTTCATTGCGTCTTCCTAACAACACACCCATGAAGAGGGCAGAAGAACAAATCCCTAACGTTGTTGCAGCAATCAAAAACGTTTGTGGGACTTCATATGTCATCACACTTGTGCAGGCCGATCCCACTGGCGGAATACAACGCCCCGTAATTGAAGACTCTAAGCCTCAAACAATTGACAAATTGGTAGAACAAGACCCTTATGCGCCAGTAGATCCCAACGAGCTTGTTCCCGTAACAGATGCGTCAGATCCCCTAATGGAAGCTCTATTAGAGAATTTTCCAACTGGGAAGATCATCGATGGCGAACAAGAGCAAAAGTAAACCAGAATGTCATCTGCCTATACGCCTGCTGTTCAAACGTTGATAGATGAACTGGGCAAATTGCCAGGCATTGGTCCGAGAAGTGCACAACGGCTGGCCCTTCACATCATTAAGAGCGAGGGAGAAGATGTCTCACGTCTTGCACGTGCAATAGAGGAGGCAAAGGCCAAAGTCCGTTTTTGTGAGCGTTGCTTTAACTTGTCGGATCATGAGCTCTGCTCTATTTGCACAGACGCCAAGAGATCTTCAGAGATTATTTGTGTAGTAGAAGACTCACGAGACATTGCTGCTCTTGAGCGAACGGGGGAGTTTCGCGGCAGGTATCACGTTCTGCTTGGCCTTATTGATCCGTTGCAAGGCGTGAACCCAGCTCAGTTAAAGGTTCGGGAGCTCTTGAACCGATTAAAGCCAGAAGGCATCAAAGAAGTTGTGATGTGTGTGAGTAATAACACTGAAGGTGAAGTCACCGCCATGTACATCAGCAAACTTCTTTCAAATTTGGATGTTGTTGTCACCAAACTTGCTAGTGGATTACCTGTAGGTGGAGACATTGAATTTGCAGATGAAGTAACGCTCGGTAGAGCTTTTGGAAATCGCCAACGTCTAGATCACTAGATCACTATTGCGATTCACCAGATTTATGAACCACAATCTTTTGTGAGTGGTAGATCCCTGTATGGCCACTGGTGGCGTAAGCAGCAGCACAAACAGCGGCAAAGAGTACAACTCCCTGTCCACCAAATAATTCAACGCCCAATAAGGCGCATGCGATAGGTGTATTTGCCGCTCCTGCCAGAACAGCTACAGATCCCACGATGGCAAACAGCGCAATGTTTACTCCCAAGATGTTTGCAAACATCGCACCAACAAGTGCTCCGATGACAAAGAGTGGGATGACTTCTCCTCCTACAAACCCTGTTCCTAAAGACAGTGCGGTGAGTCCTAGTTTGATTGACCATTGACCTTCTGTTGATCCGTTCATTGCCTCAATAGCAAGGGGGACAGACACGCCCGAGTACTCACGCCATCCCATAATGAGAATGATGAGGGCAATGACCACTCCGCCAATGAGTGGTCGCGCGGGATACCACGCAACGTATTTCTTCATGGTGTTTTTTATGAAGAGTGTTATTCGCACAAAAAGTAGTGCAACAAGACCAGAGATAAGCCCTAATCCAACTACCTGAGCCGCAAGTGAGGGAGCCCATTCAAAATTTTGTACGCGCGGAAAATGAACATGCTCTGTTCCAACAGAACGAACAATTGCATCGCCAACAAAACTTGCAACAAATGCGGGAACAAATGCTTCGTACCGAACTCGTCCCACACGTTGCACCTCCAAAGCAAATACTGCGCCAGTCACCGGAACTCCAAAGACTGAGCCAAAACCACCTGCAATGGCAGCAATCAACATCAGTGAGCGATCAGCAGAATTCAACTTCAAGGTTTTGCTGAGTGGATCTGTCACTCCTGCAGATAACTGAAGTGCTGCGCCTTCTCGGCCTACTGATGCACCACTGAGATGAGATACAACACTCGCGCCAAAGATAAGTGTAGTGAGTCGTAGAGGAATCCATGTTCTGTGCTGATGGATCTCTTCAATGATTAAGTTGCTTCCACGCTCAAGACCCTTACCCAAGTAGTGATAGGAGCA
>JALRGJ010000009.1 GCA_023253435.1 Ilumatobacteraceae bacterium
TATGCGGCAAGCTCAATGAACAATGTGTTGTCTTCTGTCAGGGATGAATATGAGAAGGAAAACCCTTGTGTTACATCACTTACCTTCAGTTACGGATCTTCTGCAACATTGGCAACTCAAATTGTCAATGGATCTCCCGTTGATGTTTTTATCTCAGCCAGTTCATCAACAATGGATACCGTCAGGAGAGACGGAAGGGTAGTGGGCGAGCCCTTCGTGTTTGCACGAAATGAAGGTGAGATCATGATGTCTTCCGAATCTGATTTTAAAAATGACATTTCTGGCATCAATGATCTCTTTAATCTTCAGCCAAAAATTCAAGTGGGAGTATGTGTGTCATCGGCGCCTTGTGGAGTACTAGCTGACAAGATTTTTGAAAATGCCCAAGTCCTGTATACAAATCCAAATATTTCGAGGGGCAAAGTGGACTCAGAAGCTGCGTCCGTTGAAGATCTCGTTTCCAAAATAGAAATGGGTGAGCTTGATGCCGGCATCGTGTATCACAGTGATTGTGTGTGGGCTAAAAAAATGAAAGACGTGGAATGTGTCTCTCTTCCCACCTTTCTACAAGAATCGCCGCTTAATGTAAGTACTGCATACGTAGTTGCTGCAATCAGTAAGACACCACAAGCTAAGAAATTTGTTCAGTTCATTTCTTCTGACACTTTTATGAGCCAGCTTCAGACGGAATTTGGGTTTCTCGCACCATGAGGAAAATAAAACGACTCTCGTGGCCAATTATCGCAATGGCTGGATTTGCACTTGTCTTTATCGCTTTACCACTAGTTAGTGTTCTGTTCCGCACGCCGTGGTCTGATATCTCCGATTTATTGAGTGTTCGACAAATTCGCCAAGCAGTATGGATCTCTCTCTATACATCTCTGATTTCAGCACTCTTATGTGTGTTGTTTGGAGTGCCTCTTGCATGGTTTCTCGCACGCTCAGAAATGCGTGGAATCAAATTATTGAGAGCAATCTGTATTACTCCCATGGTGTTACCTCCCGTAGTGGGAGGTATTGCCTTACTGAGCGCTTTTGGACGGCGAGGTCTCCTTGGTCAGTGGTTATACGACTGGTGGGGCGTCTCTCTGCCGTTTACTCGCACTGCCGTTGTTATGGCGCAAGTTTTTGTAGCAATTCCTTTTTTGGTGTTGGCCTTGGAATCGTCGTTTCGTCAATTAGACACCGGATTAGAAGATGCTGCCCGAACACTAGGTGCGTCACCAATGCGTATCTTTTTTACTGTGGTGTTGCCAAGCTCCACACCAGCTCTGATCGCAGGGTTTGTTTTGGCATGGGCTAGATCATTGGGGGAGTTCGGTGCATCCATCACTTTTGCAGGAAGTTTTCCTGGCAAAACCCAAACTCTGCCTATGGCGGTGTACGAGTACATCTCTATCGACTACAGACAATCACTTGTTTTGTCACTGATTTTGATTGCCATATCTGTTGCAGTTCTTGGCGCAATGCGTGGCCAATGGATGAGGACGGATCCATCATGACACTTTCTCTTGTTGGCACTGTGCGGCGTGGTTCTTTTTTTCACAACATTGATCTTCGTGTTGAGAGAGGCGAAGTTTTTGGCATTGTGGGAAGAAATGGAGCAGGAAAATCTACGCTACTGCACACCATCGCAGGACTCATCGGCTTGTCTGATGGTGAGTTATCAGTTAATGGCACTGTCTGGGACAATCCTTCTTCACATACTTGGCTAGAACCGGGGGAGAGATCCTGTGGTGTTGTGTTTCAAGATCTTCGCCTCTTCCCACGCATGACCGTTATGCAAAATATTTCTTTTGGTTTGCGATCACGTGGAATTGCTCAACACGAGGCAACAGACAGAGCCACGGTCATGATGCAGTCGGTGGGCCTAGATGTGTCGTATTCCTCCCGCAATGTTCAACAACTCAGTGGAGGTGAGCGTCAACGGGTAGCGCTGGCGCGAGCACTGGTTCTTCAACCTGAAGTCCTTCTTCTTGATGAACCGTTTACTGGAGTAGACCAACACTCACTTGGTGGTCTTCGGAACCTTCTGAAAGAGGTGGTGGCAGAGTTCTCGGGGTATGTGGTTCTGGTCAGCCACAATCAGACAGATATCGAGACAATTAGTTCGCGAACGCTGATGATTCAGTAAGGGATTCACTCCTCGTTTACCTAGTGTTCACCTAACAGTCCCTTGGGAGTCAACTTCCGTTGGGACACTATGTGCATGCAGGCGGATGCAGAGCTAGAGGTCTCGATCGACATTCCGGAACATCGGAAGTTACAGGTCACCCAGGGCACGCCAGATCGCATTTTCCGGTACATCATCACAACCGGCGCATATTTCTCTCTTGCAGTTCTCGCCATGATTGCTGGCTTCTTGTTATATCGAGGATTTCAAATTTTTTCCGATTTCGGACTTGGTTTTATCACGGGCGCTAAATGGGATGCGGGAAGCGGGGATGAAACTGCGCCAGCAGTTTTTGGAGTTGCAGCAATGCTCGTTGGATCTTTGGTCATTGCGATAATGGCAATCGCCATCGCCCTTCCATTTGCCGTGATCAGCGCTTTGTTTTTGGAGTATTACGCACCACTCGCAATTCGTCGTTTCTTAATTTCGATTCTTGATCTTGTCGCTGCAATTCCCTCGGTCATCTATGGAATTTGGGGTTATGCAATCTTGATGCCCCATGTAGTGGGATGGTCAAAATCTTTGAACTCTTGGTTTGGTTGGTTTCCGCTCTTCGATGTCCCCGCGCCAATTTTTGATAGATCTCCATTTGTTGCCGGAGTGTTGTTGGCTCTGATGGTGCTACCAATTACCACTTCGGTTGCACGAGAGGTGTACAGCCAAGCTCCACGTGATCAGATAGACGCTGCATATGGCCTGGGCGCTACAAAATGGGGAGCGCTACGCACGGTGGTGTTGCCATTTGGAAAGAGCGGCTTAATTGGTGGCGCAATGCTTGGTCTTGGGCGGGCTCTTGGTGAAACCATCGCCGTGTACTTAGTTCTCAATCTTGTCTTCAAAATCAATCTCCAAGTCCTCGCATCTGCCGGTGGCAACGTGGCCTCAATGATTGCAACTCGCTTTGGTGAAGCAGGGCCCTATGAACTTCGAGCACTTATGGCGGCTGGTTTAGTTCTGTTCTTACTCACGCTGGTTGTCAATGCACTTGCCACTCTCATTGTGAATAGGTCCAAGGTGCAGTAATTATGAACTTCACACTTGCCTCAGAATTTGAATCAGTTCCACATGCGGAGCCGCGGCAACCCTGGAAAAACACCAAACTCACAATTTTGCGTTCTGTTTTTTCATTCACGGTGGCTGCTGTGTTGGCTGCCCTTATTGCGCAGGTCACTCCACTTGCTGGAAGATTGGGTTGGTTTGTGGCAATGGCCTTCACGTTTCCTGCTGTAATGGCTGTAGTTGCGTACAAACGTGGCTCGCGAGCAATGGCTGATCAAATGGTCACTGGAATTGTTTTAATTGGATTCACCAGTGTGATGATTCCTTGGGTCTCCATTGTTGCCACTGTTATTAGCCGGGGGCTCAAGGCGTTCTATGTTGGCTTTCTCACAACAGATATGTTGGTGAATCAGCCTGATGATCCCCTCAATATGGGTGGCGTTTCACATGCAATTGTGGGCACTCTCATACAGGTCTTGTTGGCATCAGTAGTAGCAGTACCGCTCGGAATTATCGCGGCTATTTACATCGTGGAAATTCGCGGACGAGGTGCTGGGGTAGTGCGATTCTTTACGCAGGCGATGAGTGGAGTTCCTTCCATCGTGGCTGGTCTATTCGTGTACGCCACGGTGGTTGTCACCATCACTCATAAATTCAATGCGGTTGCCGGTGCTTTGGCGCTGGCCATCCTCATGTTGCCAACGGTGGCTCGTACTGCAGAAGAAGTGCTCAAAGTTGTTTCCGATGATCTGCGTGCGTCTAGTCAGGCTCTTGGGGCATCTCAAGTAGCCACTACTTTCCGAGTTGTCCTTCCTACTATCCGCTCCGGGTTAATTACTGCAGCGGTTCTTGGGGTGGCTCGCGTTGCGGGCGAAACAGCACCGTTATTGCTCACTTCTCAGTATTTCGTGAAATTCAATACCAATATTTTTGATGGCCCCATGGCATCGTTGCCTACCTACATCTTCAGCTCATTAGGAGTAGGAACTGATAATTCAGTGGCGCGTGCGTGGGCTGCATCTGCGGTTCTTCTTACTCTCATTTTCATTTTGTTCACTATCGCTCGTCTCTTTGGCGGGCGTAATAGAAAGAGTCACTAGTCATGAATGAAACAATCGCAACAGACAGAACTAAGCGCAATGCGGACAATTTAGAGCTATCTGGCAAAGGCGGACTAGAAGCTCGAGATCTACATGCATGGTTTGGTACGCATCACGCCTTGGCAGATGTATCGCTGCATTTTCCCGAGCGCACCGTGACGGGCCTCATTGGGCCATCTGGATGTGGCAAGTCCACCTTTCTGCGCTTATTGAACCGTATGCACGAGTTCATACCTAAATCTGCAATGGCTGGCGAAGTTCTGTTCAACGGGGATGATATTTACGCACCAGGAGTGAATCCAACAGAAATTCGTAAGCGAATTGGCATGGTGTTCCAAAAGCCAAACCCATTTCCTGCAATGACAATCGGAGAAAATGTTCTGGCCGGTGTGAAGTTGGCAAAGATCAAGGTGGAGAACAAAGACGACCTCATGGAGGAGAGTCTCACTCGTGCGGGACTTTGGAAAGAAGTGCGAGATCGTCTCAATGCAGCAGGAGGTTCTCTATCCGGAGGACAACAACAGCGTTTGTGTATTGCTCGTGCACTTGCTATGAAGCCAGAGGCTCTATTGCTGGACGAACCTTGTTCCGCACTCGACCCCATCTCTACATTGCGTGTTGAGGAGACAATTGTTCAGTTGTCGGAGACAATGACCATTGTGATTGTGACCCACAACATGCAGCAAGCTGCTCGTGTGTCTGACTACTGCGCTTTCTTCCTATCGAATGGTGGACCGGGACGCCTTGTGGAGGCAGACCTCACCAACAACATTTTTAATAATCCAAGAGACTCCCGTACAGCGGACTACGTACAAGGCCGATTCGGCTGATCTGGTTCACCAAGAGTTCACCAAGAAGTAGGTGAACGTTCAGCCCAACGTCTCGTTGGCGAAACATTGTTTGCGTACCTTTTGCATTGTGAAAAACCACAACCCCCGGAGGAAATCCAATATGTCACTTATCAAGAAGTCAGCTCTTGCGCTGGCTGTAGTTGCGGCAACTTCTGCTGCTAGCGCAATCCCTGCTTCAGCAGGTGCCACTCTTAATGGAGGTGGCTCTAGCTTCATGGCAAACATGATTGACATTTGTTCAGCCCTGTACAACAAGAACACTCAGTACAACACCAATTCAGATGTGGTGTCCTACTCATCTGTTGGTTCTGGTACTGGAAAGACAAACTTTGCCAATGGAACATTCAAGTTTGGTGGTACAGATTCACTGTATTCATCAGGAGCACCTGCGAATTTTGTGTATGTACCACTGATCTCTGGCGCAATTTCCGTGATGTATCGCTTGGAAGGCGTCACACCAGCAAATGAGACCGTTCGCCTCAGCCCAACCACAATTGCAAATATTTTTGGTGGGACAATCAAGATGTGGAATGACCCTGCAATTGCGGCAGAAAATAAGGCAAGTGTTACTCCTGCCGTCAAGAGCGGAAAGCGTGCAGGTGTCACCACCACAATCAAAAAAGTTGGCAAAAACGTAGTGATTACCATCAAGTCTACTGGTGCTGCTGTGGCTCGTTTCAAGGGCAAGAAAGTCACTTTCTCGAAGACCACTGCAGCAAAGAAGACAACAAAAGCTGGAACTTTGCCATCACTCAAGGCAACAGTGACACAGAAATTTAAGTATGTAAAAGGTGATGTGTACACGGTTCGAGTTGGCACTTGGTCAATGGCGGCAGTTGGTGTAGACGACGTTTCAACTGGTGTCACGCTGACACTTCCTGCAACCCCAATCCGAGTTGCATACCGCAGTGGTAACTCAGGTACAACCAACAACTTCACAAACTTCTTGAACAAGGCTGTAGGTTCTGTGTGGACAAAACCAGCAAATGATTCATTCACTTCAGCTTTTCCAGGTTCTGTGCCAACAGATGGAACATTCCAAGCTGCTACTGGCAGCGACGGTGTTGCTAATTACGTGCGTGACAATAACGGTGCAATTACTTACACCGAGCAGTCATATGCAGACGAGCGAGCAAGTGCTTCCATTAAGTCGGCACTGGTGAAGAACAATGCCGGTATCTACACCGCACCTACACCTGCTGGTACCTCTGCTTTCTACGCTGAGGCAGCCATCAATGATCAGGGTGCAGTAACACCTGATTACACCGTTCCTGCTGCAGATGCATATCTCATTAATGCAATTGCATACGGACTTGGTGGAACCACAAACAATGCTGATAACGCTGGCGTAAAGAGCTATTTCAGTTTTGTTCTTAACCAATGTGCTCCAAAGAGTGCACCTGGTGCTGGTTATGCGCCAATTGCAGGATCCCTTCTCACAAAGGCCCTCGCTCAAGTAGCAAAAATCAGTTCCTTGTAAATCCTCCATTGAGTGAAAGGGCTCGGTGCTTGCACCGAGCCCTTTTGCATGCCCCGGTTCATTTACGACAAGAAATTGTCGTAGTAGTGTGGCCACTTGTGAGTGAGCAGATTGATACAAAAAACGCCTGGCTCTCACCTGAAGAACTTGCCATGGTGCGCCATCAAGTGCCCCTCGTTTATGTAGATGCCGTCCCTGTGCGCACAGATCACGAAGGGGTCGTCACTCATGTAGGAATGCTCTTGCGTCAGGCCCCAGATGGCTCTGTGAGCCGCATGGTGGTCTCTGGGCGGGTCATGTTGAATGAGCGGGTCCGTGAGGCTCTCATGCGAAATTTGGAGAAAGATCTGGGCCCACTGGCCATGCCACGGATTCCGCCTGAACCAGCACCTTTCACGGTGGTGGAGTACTTCACAGATCCTTCTATCTCTGGTTTTTATGATCCTCGTCACCACGCGGTGAGTTTGGCGTTTGTTGTTCCTGTGACAGGTGAATGTCACCCCACACAGCAGGCATTAGATCTTGCATGGTTTACGCCCGAGCAAGCGGTGAGCCCCGATGTAATTCGAGAGATGACATCTGGACACGATCGACTCATCAGACTTGCGTTGGCTTCGGTTGGTCAACTTCCGTGAGGTTGAGTTCTGATGCCTGACTCGCAAAGAGTGGTCTCAGAACTTCGCACCGCTCTCATTGGTAAAACAATTCTTCATTTTGAAGCTGATGCGGTGCTCACTCCGTATCCAAATGCTGGATGTGCTGTTGAGGCTGTGAAAGACCACGGGCCTCAAATTGAAATTATGTTTGATGACGGAATAGTTCTGCAGACTGCTTTTAAGTGGAAGGGTGGTTGGCATTTATACAGGCGTGGCCAGAAGTGGAAAAAGCGTCGACATTTAGCCAAGGTGATTATTCAAACAGAGGAATGGGTAGCGGTTGCGTTTAGCACTCGACACATTGAGACCTATAGAGAGTTTGACCAGAATCGTCACCCACGAAGTGGTCGTATGGGCCCTGATCTCAGTAATCCAGAGGCTGACCTGCACGAATGCTCTGCACGACTATTTCATTACGACAAACCAGACGTCACTGTTGCAGAGGCTCTACTAGATCAACGCGTCATGAGTGGAGTAGGCAACGTATTTCGATGTGAAGTGTTGTGGTCGTGCGGTATTCATCCGTGGGCACCGATATCCACCGTGCCCCAATCAACGTGCTTAGATCTGGTGATCACTGCAGCAACTCAAATGCGTGCAAACCTCGATAGTCCGGTTCGAGTCACTGCGCCAGATGTTCCTGGTGGATTGGCGGTGTATGGCCGCAACGGTCAGAAATGTGTGCGTTGTGGCGACATCATTCGTGTCACAAAAATGGGAGAGCAAGAGCGACTCTTGTACTGGTGCCCAGGATGTCAGGTGGGATGCGAGCCGTATCCGGTCATCTTGCATTCGGTAGATCTCGACAACACTCCGTCCGGATTACAGATTCCTGGCGAGATCTTGTAGCTAATTAAGCCCGGCCCATTATGCGGTCGACTGCAATCTCAATGGCCACGCGGTCTTCGCGCTCTCCCGGTTGCCTGTACCGGGCTGCATAACCCTCTACAGCTAATGCCACACGAGAGGGGTCAGCAGTGCCGCTTACTGTGCCCTCAAGTGTGAGCCATCTGCCGCCGTCAACTTGCGAGACAACTGCGCGACCACCTCGCAATGCATTTTTGTATTTTGCAGAAGACGCAAATGTAATGATGCGAACTGTGTGTGTTTGGTGGTCATAGGAGAATCCAACGGGCACCACATGAGCTGTGCCATCTGATCGCGTTGTTGTGAGAGATGCCAAGTGATATTCCGATAGGAACGTGAGCATCTCAGGAGTGATGTCCGCTGGAGTTTTCATGGCTAGTTAGTTGCGAGTGCATTGAGAATGTCTACGCGTGTTGCTCGCCATGCAGGGTAGATGGCGGCCATAACACCCACAACAAAAGACATCACCATGATGAAGATTGTGGAACTCACGGGAAGCGAGAAGGTTGTGAGGCCTTGATCACGTAAGGCAAACACAATGACCCAGCCAAGGCCAATGCCCAGCACAATTCCCATCACTGCTCCTAGTAGTGACGTGATGATGCTCTCCCATCGCACAGTGGTGCGTACCTGCTGGCGAGTCATGCCAACAGCGCGTAACAATCCCAGCTCTCGCTGGCGTTCAAACACGCTCAAGAGCAATGTGATGATGATTCCCACAATGGCAATGATCACGGAAAGGAACAACAATCCGTAAATGAGTCCGAGCAACTGATTGACGTTTCCAGATCTGGAATCAATGTACTCACGCTTATTGAGTAGCTCACCTTGTCCGTAGTCCTTCACTGTTTTGTCAAGTACAGCTCGAGCGTCGTCCTCTGAAACATTTTCGGCTTTCTTAATGAAAATTGAGGTATCGAAGTTGACAATATTGGTTCCCTCAAACACGGATTTATTAATGATGTAATCCGAGATGTTCTCACCGTCAAAAACGCCAGCAACGGTGAATGTTTGTGAAGTCCCGTTTGCAAAAGTGAGATTTACCGTAGATCCTTTTGTCCAGTCTTTCTTTTCCGCACGAGTATCTTTAACAAAAATGGAAGAGTCAGTGAGGTCTGCGTAGGTTGTACCAACCAGACCAACATCAAAGATTCCTGCGATAGCAGTTGGATCTACAGCACTGATGTATTGACCTTTGCCGTCCAACTTGGCAGTAATAAGGCCAAGTCCTGCAGCGCCAGCCACTTCAGGCATTTTTGCAATATCTGTTGCGAGTGACGGGCTGAGTCCGCCAAATCCGAAGCTATCGATACTGACAGCAAAGTCGCCTTTGAACTGCTCTGAAAAGACACTGTCGATCTGGCCTTTAATGGAAGAGGCGAGGGCTGTTACGGCAACAACAAGTGACACTCCAATGAACACAGGAGATGATGTTCTGGCTGTTCGCTTTGGGTTACGCGCAGAGTTCTGACGAGCCATGATTCCGGTAACTCCACGGAAACGTGCTGCCGGTCTACCGAGGAAAAGTGCAACGGGGCGCGCGATGACTGGTCCCAAGATGATCACTCCAATGAACACCCCAAGAATTCCAAAGCCCAGTAGTGACGTGTCCGCACCAGCGGTCACAGCACTCACAAAACCAATACCTGCTGTAATAAATGCAAGACCAAAAATGGAACGTTTGCGACTTGGCCCGGCTGTTTCAATTGCTGTGTCACGCATGGCGGCAAGAGGGGGAACTTTTCCTGCACGTCGAGCGGGAAGCAGTGCTGATGCCAGAGTCACGATTGTTCCCACAATCAACGTTTGTGTGATGGCTGACGATGGCACGGTGAGCCCACCACTTGGGAGATCAATGCTCAATGCTCGCAGCATTGCGCTGAGTCCTTGTGAGAGCCCAATGCCAGCAATCATGCCAACTGCGGAGCCCACAATTCCTACAACCACTGCCTCCACCAACATGGCAGATGTGATCTGACGCTTGCTTGCTCCGATGGCACGAAGCAAAGCGTTTTCTCGCTGACGTTGGGCAGCACTGATGGAAAATACGTTATAGATCACAAAGCAGCCCACACCTAATGCGATGAAACTAAAGACGCTCAACAAAATTCCAAAAAAGGCTAAAGCAGAACCAATTTGGTCTTGGGTCTCCTTTGTGATTTCAGCGCCAGTCAATGTTTCAGTCTTGCTATCTGTTGGGAGCACTTCATTGATGCGTCGTGACAGCTCTGTATCGGATACCGAGTCATCTCCAGCAATCAAAATGGCATCGATAAAGCCGGGCTTTGCCAAAAATTCAGATGCAGTGGGTTGATCAAATAAAGCAAATGTTGCACCGCCAGGAGAGCGCACATCGCCGTAAGAAGCAATACCCACTAAGTCAAACTCTCGGCTTCCCGCTTGGCCAATGATTTTGACTGTGTCACCCACCTTCAATTTTCCGGCCTTGGCAGATGCCTGATCTACAGCTGCTTGGTTGGGCCCCACAGGGGCTTTGCCTTCTGCAATAGTCCACAAGGAAACATCCGACTCCATGAATATGCCACCAAAGGTAGGAGGGCCTTGACCATCAGAACCCAGTGGTTTTCCATCACTTCCTACAATTCGGGCGAATGCTTGGAGGTCTGGAGTTACAGATGTAACACCATCTACTTTGGCCACCAGATCAACTAACTCAACGGGAATACGTTGGCGTTCTTCTTGACCAAAGTCGGCCTCAATTACTTGTGAGGATCGCACATATGAGTCAACGTTTTTAAAGACATCTGCAAATAAATCATCGAATGTTTTATTTAATGTTGCAGAGAACACTGAAGTTCCAGAAAGGAATGCAGTGCCAAGAATGACGGCAAGTGAAGTGAGCACCAGACGGGCTTTGCGGCCCAAGATGCCCTTGAGGGCTATGCGAAACATGATTTAACTACCGAGGCTCTTCATTCGGTCAAGAACACGCTCTGCAGTGGGATCTGTCATTTCATCAACAACATGACCATCTGCCAAGAAGATGATTCGGTCTGCGTAAGCGGCCGCAACTGGGTCGTGAGTGACCATCACAATTGTTTGGCCTAATTCATCTACTGCCTTGCGCATGAAAGTAAGAATTTCAGCACCAGTTGTGGAGTCGAGATTTCCTGTTGGCTCGTCAGCCAAGATGATGCGTGGTTCAGATGCCAATGCACGTGCAACTGCAACGCGCTGTTGTTGTCCACCAGAAAGTTCGCTGGGGCGGTGTGTGAGGCGATCGTTGAGGTGCACAGTAGAGATAACTTTTTGGATCCACTCTTCGTTACCTTTGTTATTACCTAGCAAGAGCGGAAGCCGAATGTTTTCATCGGCAGTGAGTGTTGGCACCAAATTGAAAGACTGAAAAATGAAACCAATTTTTTCGCGCCGTAGTTCTGTCAGTTCTTTGTCTTTCATTTGGGACAAATCGTTGCCATCAATGATGGCGCTGCCACTTGTGAGCTCATCCAGACCAGCAATGCAGTGCATGAGAGTGGATTTACCAGAGCCACTGGGGCCCATGATGGCGGTGAATTGTCCGGAGTAAAACTCAACAGACACATCTCGGAGGGCATAGACGACGCTGTCATCTTTTCCGTAGATCTTGGTGGCTCCAGATGTGGAGGCGGCCGCAGTGAGGGTGGGGGAAGTCATACAGATATTTAACCTGCATGACCCCCCAAATAATCCCTTATTTCGGTTGTGGAAGTACTCGCAGGTATGGCTTTACAGTTTTCCAGCCCTGTGGGAACAATGTTTTTGCTTCATCGTCAGTCACTGCTGCGCCAATAATCACATCCTGCCCGTCTTTCCAGTTTGCAGGGGTTGCCACTTTGAATTTTGCAGTGAGTTGCAATGAGTCAATCACCCGCAAAATTTCATCGAAATTACGTCCAGTGGAGGCGGGATATGTAAGTGACAACTTGATCTTTTTGTCTGGCCCAATGATGAATACCGAACGAACTGTCATTGTGTCGCTCGCATTTGGGTGAATCATCTCGTAGAGGTCAGAAACCTTTTTGTCCGCATCACCAATCATGGGGAAATTCACCGGTGTTCCCTGAGTTTCAGCAATGTCTTGTTCCCACTTTTCGTGGCTGTCTACTGGGTCTACTGACAAACCAATAACTTTGACATTGCGCTTGTCGAACTCTGGCTTAATGCGAGCAACGTAACCAAGCTCTGTGGTGCACACCGGAGTGAAGTCTTTGGGGTGGCTAAACAAGACGCCCCATGAGTCTCCCAACCAGTCGTGAAAGGCAATGGTTCCTTGGGTGGTGTCGGCTGTGAAATCTGGTGCGGTATCGCCAAGACGTACGGACATGTTGATCTCCTTATGAGTAAGGAGGTCACTCTAGGGGCAAATTTCTAAAACCCGACAAGATTGGTCGGGTTTTCTTTCAGGGCACGGGCATCCAATTTCCATGGAATCCATTGGGCACCCGGACAGGAAGATGCACCACTGCCACGGGGTCATCAGTGAAACCACGTGAGTCGAAGATGGCCAGTTCAGACAACTCGGTAGAGAGGTTTTGGCGCAGCGCCATCACAAACCCGTCGTCTTCGTTGTCTGGATTCACAGCGTCATTTGTACGTGGAATGAACACGGGCTCGCCGTAGCCGTATTTGCCTGCATCGTTTCGCGCAGTGAATGACTTCTTTTCCAGATCAGCCTTGATTAATACATCTTGTGCAAACCCAGAAGCAAGACCGGCTGTGTATCCAAATCGATTAGGACGTCCGATGAGTTCTTCATGAATTCGTGGAAACTCTTGCGAACGATCGTCAAGCACTTCTTCTGTTGACTTGCCTGTTGCGGGATCAAGAATCCATCGCACCAACTTTGGTGGACCTTCGCTCGGACCTCTTCGTTCACGATCAAACATTCTGGGATGACGTGCTGCATCAAGAACCACTCGTCCATCGGGAAGATCGAATGAGTTCATGGGGTGAAAGATGTAGCAAGGGTCAATAGATACCCAAGCAATATCTTCTGCAGAGCCCTCTCGTGGCAACAAACCGATTCGAGCTTCGTAATTGTGATCCCAATAGTAGGGAAGACCAGCGCCTCGCATAGCAGCATCCAGATTGAAAACACATGGGAGGTCAAAGACCAGTGCGTACTTTTCTGTAATGGAGATGTCGTGAATCATTGGTCCGCCGGGAAGCGGAATATCGACTGATCTACGAACTCGACCATCGGTTCCTACTACGAGATACTGCACTTGATTGCCCCAACCCCACCAGTAGGCCATCACGTGCAATTCGTTAGTTCTTGGATCACGCTTTGGATGCGCAGAAAACGCCATTGGCAGTGTTCCTCCAAGATTTGAGATGCGCTCAGTTTCTAACTCAAAGCTCAACTCAATGGGAGGTGCGCCTGCTTCAACAATTGCATACGTTTTCCCGGCGTGCTGAATCACATTTGTGTTTGCAGCAAAAGTGTTGTGATCTGCGGGCCAATCTGATGGCGGTGCTTCTTCACCCATTTTCTCGCTGAGTTTTCTCTCTCGCACCCAACGATTTCTGTACCACTCTGCTTTGCCATCACGAATTCGGATTCCATGCACCATGCCATCGCCAGAAAACCAGTGGTATTTATCTTCATTCACCGGCCCGAACGGATTTGGTCCGTTTCGCACATAACGGCCATCTAGTTGAGGAGGAATCGTTCCTGTCACGGGCAGGTTGTATTCAGTCACCTCTTCAGTGACTGGTGCCAGGTTGCCGGCAAGAAATGGATTACTGGTTGACTTGGTCACGGAAACTCCTTGATGCAAATAGTCCTACTTGTTGTACAAATTTCTTAATGTCTGTTTCGGGAGGAAGTTTGTGGAGCAATGGTCCATCGATCATCAAAGTTGCAAGACCATGCGCATGTGCCCACAACGTAGTGGGGAGAACAAGAGGGTTCTCAGAATCTGTGCTGTCTGGATCTACTTGTGAAGCAAGGTCTAAAAGCGCAAGGAAAGCTCTATCGGCTGCAAGGCGAGTTGATTCATGTGAAGACACGCCACAGATGTCTTGTCTGAACATCACCCGGTAATGACCCTTGTGAGCCATCGCAAACAGCACGTAGGTATTCAGACAATGAACAAGTGGATCGTCTGTGAGAAGTGACTCCTCGAGTTCTTCGGCAAACTGTGTGAATCCCTCTTCAGAGATTGCCGCAAAGATTCCGGCTCTATCGCCAAAGTAGTGGTACGGAGCTTGGTGGCTGACTCCCGCTTGACGAGCTACTTCTCGCATAGAGACGGCATCGGGACCATCTTGGGAAATGATGTGAAGGGCGGCATCGAGGACGGCACGCCTGACGTCTGGTGTTGCATCGGCCTGCTTTCTGATTTTCCGCACGGGCTTCATATTCACAGATCCAGCCTACTTCAGGACTTGACATTGTCAAGTTTTGTGCTAGACATTGTCAAGTATGAATGTACATGACACAACCGATCCCATCTATGCACGGCGGTGGCTCATTTTGGCCATCCTCAGTGTGAGCGTGTTCCTTGTGGTGGTGGACAACCTCATTGTCAATGTCGCACTGCCCACACTCCAACGAGAGTTAAATGCGTCAACAACGTCTCTGCAGTGGATCGTTGACTCATATGCCTTGGTGTTTGCCGGCTTGCTACTTGCTGGTGGAGGAATTGGAGACCGTTATGGTCGCAAACGCTCATTACAAATTGGATTGATTCTGTTTGCGGCTTGTAGTGCAGCTGCGGCATTTGCAACTACTTCTAACTCGTTAATTTTCTGGCGAGGGGCTATGGGCATTGGAGCAGCACTCGTGTTCCCGGCAACTCTTGCGATCATCACCAACTTGTTTACAGACCCCATTGAACGTGCAAAAGCTATTGGCTTGTGGTCTGCAGTCTCTGGAATGGCAGTTGCGTTTGGTCCGGTTGCCGGTGGATTCCTTCTTGAGCATTTCTGGTGGGGTTCTGTGTTTCTCATCAACGTGCCCATCGTTGCAATTGCGATTGCAGTAGGTATTCCTCTCATTCCAGACTCTCGAAATGAAAACGCTCACAAGATTGACAAAACAGGGTTCTTGCTCTCTGTTATCGCAGTCTCAGCAATCGTGTTCACAGTTATTGAGTCACCCAATTGGGGCTGGGGAAGTCTGAAGTCAAATGCTGGGTTTGTGCTTGGACTATTCGCACTATTTGCGTTTATAAAAGTGGAAATGAAGAAAGACGAGCCGCTCTTAGAGGTGTCATTTTTTAAGAGTGCAAGGTTTAGTGCAGCAACTGGAAGCATTGGCATCGCATTCTTCTGCCTCTTTGGTTTCACATTTATGGTGACGCAGTACTTCCAGTTTGTACGGGGATACGACACCTTAAGTGCAGGTTTGCATACAGTTCCGTTTGCAGTAGGTGCGGGAGTAACAGCTCCCTTTGCGGCACGTGCCGCACTGAAGTACGGCACAAAGCGAGTAGTTGCACTTGGTTTATTGAACATGTGTATTGGATTTGTCATTGCATCGCGATTTGAACCAAACAGTTCATATTGGGGCCATGTAGTGATCGGAATGTTGTTTATGGCTAATGGTTTGTCTCTAGTGACGTCTCCTGCAACTGAATCTGTGATGGGTTCACTTCCTCGTGAGAAAGCCGGTGTTGGTTCTGCAGTGAATGACATCAGCAGGGAAGTAGGTGGCACACTTGGTGTTGCAGTTGTTGGTTCAGTGTTTGTCAGTTTGTACGGTCCAAAAATTGCTGATGAATTTGGCAAACTCCCCGGCCTTGTACAGGCGTTGCCAGAGGGCGTGTTTGAAAGTGCGCAAGATTCCGTGGGAGCGGCATATTTTGTAGCTCAAGAATCACCTGCAAATGTTCAAAGCACTGTTCTGCAAGCGGTGACTGACTCGTTCATGCATGGCTTCACAACGGCAAGTTTGGTTGCTGCAGGGATGGCGTTAGTGGGAGCAGTGTTTGCTCTCAAATACTTGCCTGCCAGAGCACCGTCGCCGGAATTCCCCACAGCCATTGGGGAGTAACCCCTCAGGAAAAACTCACAGGGGCGCAAGTACCATGAATGCATGAATTCACGGGGCATTGACACCATTTCTTTGGATGGTGCCCCAGTACGTGATGCCTTACTTGAGAGTCTGAAAAATCGGATTATTGAGGCTGGTCACCCTCATATTTCTCTCGCCACAGTTCTCGTGGGTTCAGATAGCCCTAGTCAAAAATATGTCGCTAGTAAACACAAAGCAGCAGCAGAACTTGGAATTGATTCTGTTCGAGTTGAACTGCCAGAACACGCAACTCAAGAGGAGTTAGAAAGAGAAGTTCTGGCGTTAGCGAAAAACGCCAGCGTGCACGGAATCTTGGTGCAAATGCCTCTTCCGGTTCATCTCAATGCAGAACGAATTTTGGCAATGATTCCTGCCGAGAAAGATGTTGACGGGTTAACAGAAGCATCTTTAGGAAAGCTTGTCCGGGGCACTCCTGGACATATTGGGTGTACTCCGCTTGGAGTGCTGAGACTTCTTGAGTACTACAACATCGCCACTTCAGGAAAACATGCCGTAGTTATCGGCAGATCAACTTTGGTAGGTCTGCCACTGTCTGTGTTGTTGGCAAGAAAGGGCATTGATGCCACAGTCACACTCGCACATTCAAAAACACATCACTTAGAAAAGTTGTGCTTGTCTGCGGACATCGTGATTTCTGCAACCGGTTGCCCACGTTCAATTACGGGTGCTCATATTGCACCGGGGGCAACAGTGATAGATGTGGGAATTTCTCGAACGGATGATGGTGTTGTAGGTGACGTGGATGCATTTTCGGTGCGGGGTATAGCGGGGGCTCTCACCCCGATGCCAGGTGGAACTGGCTTAATGACAGTGGCTTGCCTCATGGAAAATACGGTGAACGCGGCAGCCATGCAGGGGGTAGCGGTATGACTTTCCGACGCATCGCTGTGCTGACCGTTGTTTCCCTTCTGAGTTCTTTTATAGGGATGTCGCGTGCATCTGCCGCCATGTTGCCTCATGAAAACAACGCTCAGTATGAAGATGCTCGCTACATCGTGAGTGTGAGAGAAGGCTTTTCACCAGGTGAAGTAATGGGTGATCATGAAGTGTCTCGTGCTCAGTCCACAGTTTTCACGGAAGTAGTGAATGCTTTTGCCGCAAATCTCACCGGAGAACAAGCAGAAGAACTCATGGCTGACCCTCGAGTATTTGCATTAGATGTGAATGAAGTGGTGCGCAGAACAGCAGTGCAAACCGCGGGACCATCAGGAACATTTAGTACTCCCAATGCAACAATGCCGTGGGGTCTTGACAGAATCGATCAACGAACAGCCGTTGTTTCCGCCGATGCCTCAAAACAATCCTTTACTTACACACATACGGGAGCAGGAGTAAAGGCATACATCATGGATTCGGGGATGAAGGCTGATCATCCAGAATTTGCGGGCAGAGTGGCAACTGGTTGGAGCTATAGAGCAATTAGCCAAAATAAGTCCACTTCAATTTTCAATGCACTCGGGTCTTGCAAAGTTAATGATCCCGCAAACAATTACACGTATAACGCTGCGGATCACATCTACGACGTAGATACTTTTGACCAGACCTATACACCAGGTGACGTTGGATCTCCCGATAACGATGGCCACGGTACACACGTGGCGGGAACAGTAGGTGGCACTATTTCTGGTGTAGCGAAGGGAACTACTCTCGTCCCTGTTCGTGTGTTGAACTCATGTGGTGGGGGAAACACGGAGACAGTTCTTTTGGGACTGCAATGGATTGCTACTCAGCATTCTGATGGTGAACTTGCTGTTGTCAATATGAGCATCGGTTTTAACAGCTCGGTTACTTCAATCAATACTGCCATCACCACTCTTCTTGAGGAAGGGGTGGTGGTCACGGCAGCTGCGGGTAACTCCGGTTCTGCAACATGTGGCACTCCCGCTGCAACCTACGGAACCATCTCTGTAGGAGCATCAAATTATTTTGATAACGAGCCGTACTACACCAACTACGGAACCTGTGTAGATATTTTTGCTCCAGGATCTCTGGTTCTCTCGGCAAGCTTTAAAGACAAAATGGTCAACAATGTGCCTGTTGCGGATTATCGAACAATCTCAGGTACTTCAATGGCAGCACCTCATGTAGCCGGAATTGCCGCAATTGTTCTTGAGACACACCCAGAGATTCAAACCAACCAAGCTCTGCTGCAACAAGATTTTTCCGGCAGAAAAATTGGTCGCACCATGTTTGTGTGGAACTGGATCAAGACCAGAGCCACTAAGAATGTCATTAATTACTACGACTCCAACCGTGCTTCTCAAACACCAAATCTTTTGGTAAACCTCAGTTCACCAGTTACCCCTACTGGATTCTCCGTGTCACGATCCGGCACGAGCGCAGTAATGAGTTGGGCAGAGTTGGCAGAACAAGAGGGACGTTTTGCAGTAGCCGATGTAAACGATGTGAATGATCCGTACAGAAATGCTGGATTTAACGACATCACCTACACGGTGACGGCACAGCCCGGCAATCTCACCTGTACGTCAAAAACAACAAGCTGCACAATTAACGGATTAATCGATGGCGTGTCATACAGCGTCTCAGTACGTGCAAATAATTTGATTGGTGACTCTCCTGAGTCTGAGGTCATCCCTGTTGATGTCACTCCTAATGCACCACTTAATGTTTTACCCACTGTGAAGAGCAAGGCAGTTGTATTGAGATGGGATGCAGTTGGTGAGAACATCACTTATGTGGTGACTGAAGCAACAACAGGAAAAACCTGCATCACAACGGAAACCACGTGCACTATTTCAGGTTTGGCTAATGGCACTGAGTATTCGTTTTCTGTGGTGTCGAAAAATTCAACCGGAGCGGTATCGGCCGCGCCCACAGTTTTGGTGGCGCGACCAGGTTTTGTGGTGAAAAAAACTGCAGTTGCCAAGAAATCAAAAACTCTCTTAACCAGCATTGTGACAACTCCTTCTCGAGGTGTGAAGAAGTGGTCCGAGTCTGGCAAGTGCTCCATAGTGAAAGGTCGCTTGGTTGCGCCAACAACAGTGACGACCTGCTCCGTTGTTTTGCGGGTGGCAAAGAAAGGGGCGTATCCCGCGATGAAAACCACTGTAAAGGTGAAAGTTTCATGAGGAATTCTGATACCCTAGGGGGTATGAGAAAACCCCGACTTCTTATTGCTGTATTAAGTATCACAGCACTTGCTACAGCACTTGTTAGTTGCTCCGATTCATCCTCTTCGGTGTCCACAGAACAAGTAGGAAAGATTGAACTCACTCCAGCGAGCAACGTTATTGATGTTCGATCTGCCGAGGAATTTGCACAAGGATTTGTCAAGGGTGCAACCAATCTCAATGTTGAGAATGGTGATCTTGCCGCTGGCCTTGCAGAGCTCGACAAAGAGGCTCCTTATTCTGTGTATTGCAGAAGTGGGAGAAGATCTGCCATTGCTGTGCAAATGATGAAAGATGCCGGATTCACCAATGTCACAGACCTTGGTTCTCTAGAAAGTGCAGCACAGTCATTATCTCTCCCTATCGTTACCGAATAACCCACTAAAGAACGGATCTCATCATGGCCACCATCACACTGAATGAACAGAACTTTGAATCCACAGTTCTGTCCGAGGGAATCACCCTCATCGACTTCTGGGCTGACTGGTGTGGCCCATGCAAGATGTTTGGTCCCATCTTTGAGAAGTCTTCTGAAAAGCACCCAAACATCACTTTTGCAAAAGTAGATACTGAGGCAGAGCAAGGTCTTGCCGCAATGCTTGGCATTCAGTCAATTCCCACCATCATGATCTTCCGTGATGGCATCTTGTTGTTTAATCAAGCGGGTGCATTGCCAGAACACTCACTTGAGCAGATCATTACCTCTGCGGAAGCACTCGATATGGACGAAGTGCGCAAAGAGATTGAAGCTCAAGAGGCTGGCAATAGCTAAGAAGTAGCCAACTACAATTTCCCCCATGGGGGTGTTGGGTAACACACGTCAACATCTGCGCACGTTTGTTGCACCAAGTGTTACTGCTGCGCTTTTGATCTTGAGTTGCTTGGCATTCACCTCACCTTTTTCT
>JALRGJ010000091.1 GCA_023253435.1 Ilumatobacteraceae bacterium
GTTGTGCGTACTTCTCAAGGGCTGCTGATTCAGAAATTCCGTGCGGTGGCTCTGAAGAAATTCGACCATCCCGAGAAATAATGGCGCGCATTTGCAGTTGAAGTTCTCTCCACCAGATGACGTCTGTGAGATCGCCAAAGGTACAGCACATGGCAATTCCCGTGCCTTTGTCGGGTTGTGCAAGTGGGTGAGCGAGAACAGGAACTTCAACGTTGAAGAGTGGTGTGCGAACAGTTTTTCCGAAGTGCGGTATGTATCTCTCATCTTCTGGATGAGCAATGAGAGCAACGCACGCAGGTAACAATTCTGGACGGGTGGTATCGATGAGAATGTCGCCACTTCCATCTGATTTGTGAAACGCCACAGTGTGGTACGCGCCAGGGCGTTCTCTATCTTCTAGTTCAGCTTGTGCAACTGCAGTTTGGAAATCTACGTCCCACAGCGTGGGAGCCTCTTGTGTGTATGCCTCATCACGCGCCAGATTTCTGAGAAATGCACGTTGACTTGCGCGTCGGGAGCGTTCATCAATAGTTGCGTACAAAAGTGACCAGTCAACTGACAGACCTAGTCGACGAAACAGGTCCTCAAAAACTTTTTCATCTTGTGCCGTAAGTTCTTCGCATAGTTCGATGAAGTTAGGGCGGGAGACGGGAACAGCTTTGTGATCTTTTGGAGGATCTCCTCTAAAAGGTGGTTGCAAATTTTCTACATATGGAACAGAAGGATCACATGACACTCCGAAGTAGTTCTGCACTCGTCGTTCTGTGGGTAATCCGTTGTCGTCCCAACCCATGGGATAGAAGACGCTCTTTCCCCTCATTCGCCAATAGCGGGCAACAGTGTCTGTGTGGGTGTAGCTGAACACATGACCCATGTGCAAAGAACCACTGACAGTTGGGGGAGGAGTGTCTACCGAGAACACATTTTCTCGGGTGGCTGCGCGATTGAAGGCATAAGTACCCAAGGAATCCCACGCTTCAATCCATTTGGACTCAATCTGGTCAAGAGAAGGCTTGTCAGGGACTGCGGACATAGGTCTTAAATCGTAGGCTTGTCAGAGTGCTGAACCTCTATGACACCGCCACTCAGACGGTGAAACCTCTCGCACTGAGAGACCCCGAGACGGTCAGCATCTATTTGTGTGGGCCCACGGTGTACGGCCCCCCACATTTGGGGCACGGCAGAGCCACCTTGGTCTATGACATTTTGCGTCGATACCTCTCTTATAGGGGTCTTGAGGTACGCCTTGTCTCGAATATCACTGACATTGACGACAAGATCATTCAGCGCGCCAATGATGAAGGACGGCCATGGCAAGACATCACTCACAAATGTGAGTCGGTTTGGTTCGATGCAATGGGCCGATTAGGTGTTCAGCGCCCCACAGATATTCCTCATGCCACGGAATACGTCTCTCAAATGGTGGACATGATTGCAACTTTGATCTCACGAGATGCTGCATACGCCACGAGTGATGGTGTGTATCTCAGTGTTCAAGCTGTACCCGATTACGGGCTCCTTGCTCATCAAAGTTTGGATGAGATGATGAGCGGTGGCGGGGACCGTGAAGTTTTTGGCGCGGAGAATAAGAAGCATCCTGCTGACTTTGCATTATGGAAGTTCACAAAACCTGGTGAGCCATCATGGCCATCACCGTGGGGAGACGGAAGACCTGGTTGGCATAGTGAATGTGTCGTTATGAGTTTGGAATTGTTAGGTGAAGGTTTTGATCTTCACTGTGGTGGTGCTGACCTACGTTTTCCTCATCACGAGAATGAACGAGCACAGTCAGTAGCGCTGGGGAAGTCGTTTGCAAAACATTGGATGCACAACGGATTCGTCGTGGACCTTGAAGGCGAGAAGATGTCAAAGAGTTTGGGCAACGTTCTGAACTTGCTTGACCTTCTCGACAAATACGATCCGCGTGCATACCGCATGTTGTTATTGCAAACTCATTACCGTTCACCGGTGCGTGTTGGCCAAGACAACATCGATTCTTGTGTGTCTGCTCTTTCTGGGCTCGATTCTTTTGCAGCACGCACGGCATTGCACGAGGGAGGAGTTGCTGATGAGAACGTCATTACACAATTCCGTGTAGCAATGGATAACGACCTCGACACCACTTCTGTGATGGCTCTTGTCTTCGACACGGTGCGTGCTGCAAACTCTGCACTTGATTCCGGTGAAACATCAAAAGTTGCGGCATTACGTGCTGCCGTTATTGAAATATTGGACGCGCTCGGAATGCACTTGTCTGCTGGTGACGATATTTCTGCAGAAGTATCTGCTTTAGCTAAAGACCTTGATGCTGCTCGTGCAGCAAAAGATTTTGCAACTGCTGATCGAATCAGAAATGAACTTCAAGAAGCCGGTTACGTTGTAGAGACCTCAAAAGAAGGCACTCGCGTTCGTCGTGGCTAAGAAAAATAGAGAGCCCATGCCTCAGGGTTTTTGGCCTATTTGGACAACAGTCGCACTTGACCTTGTGGGATTTGGAATTGTCGCTCCCATTTTGGGTAGATATGCAAAAGATTTTGGGGCAAATGGTCTTGAAGTAGGTCTGATGTTTGCCTCCTTCTCCGTGGCGCAGATGATTTTTTCACCAATTCTTGGTCGGGTATCCGATCGCATTGGCAGAAAACCGGTGATCATTGTTTCTCTCATCGGTACGGCAATTGGAAGTTTTATTACGGGCATCGGTGGTGCCATGTGGGTGTTGTTTGTTGGGCGCATTATTGATGGGGCATCGGGCGCCAGCGTTGCGGTTGCTCAAGGGGCAATAACAGACATTGCACCACCTGAGAGACGTGCCCAGTTACTGGGCATGTTGGGTGCTGCATTTGGAATCGGGTTTGTTGTAGGGCCAGCGCTTGGTGGCCTAGCAGCATTGGGAGGAACACACATTCCCTTCTTCCTTGCTGGCACCATTGCTGCCATCAATGCGGTGGCTGCCTTTATTCGCCTCCCAGAAACAAAAAGTTCTCCCACTCCTCAACTTCAAACCTCTGAAAAAAAGGCAAGTCGCTCACCTGTCCTTCTGCGTTATGCGGCAGTGGTAGCTCTTACAACATTGGGATTTTCTGGTTTTGAATCAACCTTTTCCTTGTTTGGTGGCGAGCGTTTCAATCTGACTGTTGGCTCGTCTGCAATGGTGTTTCTTTTTGTTGGAGTCATTCTCACCATTGTCCAAGGTGGTCTTATTGGGATGTTGACTCGCAAATTTGGCTCGCGTGGTCTTTTGAGAGTTTCGATTGTTGTGGTGGCAGTGGGACTATTTCTGTTGGCGTATACGCCAAATGAGCAATGGACCGTTCTTTTTATTTCACTCATTTTGATTTCGGTGGGGCAGGGAATCGCTTCGCCGTCTTACACAACATTGGTTGCTGAAGCTGCTCCTGAAGACAGACGCGGTGAAGCTCTTGGATATCAACAAAGCGCAAGTGCTCTCGCGCGAATCGCCGGCCCAGTGATTGCGGGAGCATTATTTGACAGCGTTGGTATTGGATCGCCGTATGTATTCGCAGGTGTTTTATTTCTTCTGGCCTTGATTGCGGCGTGGACAGTGACGCGGCCCGTTGTTGATGCCAGGACTTAACGCAGCGAGTTCACCATTGCCGCCATGATGGCGACAGATACGGCTTGTGAAGCACCGATGGCCGTAATCATCTTCCAAGTTTGACTACGAAAGCCTCTTTCCATGTCTATTCGCAGTTGTGCCATGTCTTGTTTGAGTTCTGCTCTGAGGTCGGCGATCTCTTGTTTGAGTTCCGTTCTGAGGTTGGCCATCTCTGTGCGAAGCACACCTGTGGTGAGGGCTAGGTCGTCCTTGGCAGCAAGGTGAGACCAACCTGCCGGCGGTAAATGTTCCATCAGAATGTCTCCTTCCTTTTCACCCAAGACTTCTCGGACTCGAGAATGCAAGGTCCAACGACTGTTTTCAACTGTGCTCAAAATACACCCTTGCTGTGGTCGGTAGTCACAGATGTGTGCATCGGCAGGGGTTTATCGGAGAACACATTTGACTATTTGTGTGGGTGGGGTTACTCGCCAGTAACTTTGAGGCATGGCTGAATTTTCATTGAACCTCTCCGATGACCAGTTGCAAATCAAAGACTGGATCCATGGTTTTGCAAAAGACGTAATGCGTCCTGCGGCTCAAGAATGGGATGACCGTGAAGAGTTTCCTTGGCCAATCGTGCAAGAGGCCGCCAAGATGGGTTTGTACGGCATTGATTTCATGATGAGCGCAATGGGCGATCCATCAGGACTCACATTGCCTGTGGCGATTGAGGAAATTTTCTGGGGCGATGCCGGACTTGGAATGGCCATCATGGGTTCTGGTCTTGCAGCAGCAGGAATCACTGGTAACGGAACACCTGAACAAATCATGGAATGGGTTCCTCAGTGTTATGGCACTGCAGACGATGTGAAGTTGGGTGCTTTCTGTGTGTCTGAGCCAGATGCAGGTTCCGATGTTTCTTCACTGCGTACGCGTGCTGTGTATGACGAAGCAACAGACGAGTGGGTGTTGAACGGAACAAAGGCATGGATCACTAACGGTGGTATCGCCAACGTTCACGTTGTTGTTGCAGCAGTTGATCCTTCACTAAAGGGACGTGGACAAGCTTCTTTTGTTGTTCCTCCTGGAACAAAAGGTTTGTCAATGGGCCAGAAGTACAAGAAGCACGGAATCAAGGCTTCACATACTTCTGAAGTTGTTCTCGATGACGTTCGTATCCCTGGACGTTGCTTGCTTGGTGGAAAAGAAAAGCTCGATGCAAAGTTGGCACGTGCTCATGAAGCAGGTCGTACGGGTGAAGCTCAACCAGCAATGAAAACGTTTGAGGCAACTCGTCCCGCTGTTGGAGCACAAGCATTAGGAATTGCTCGCGCCGCATATGAAATCGCTCTTGACTACGCAAAAGAGCGCGTGGCATTTGGCAAGCCCATCATTATGAATCAGGCCATTGCATTCAAACTTGCAAATATGGCTACTCAAATCGATGCATCACGTTTGTTGATTTGGCGTGCTGCATGGCTGGGACGAAATGGTGGTTTTAAGAATGCAGAAGGGTCAATGAGCAAGTACTACGCATCAGAGACAGCTGTTCGCGTGACCGAAGAGGCCATTCAGATCTTGGGTGGTTATGGGTATACACGTGAGTACGACGTAGAGCGCATGCACCGTGACGCAAAGATTCACACCATCTTCGAAGGTACTTCAGAGATTCAGCAGTTGGTGATTGCTCGTGCAATCTCCGGCCTTCGCGTCGAGTAATTACTTACTCGTCTTAAAACGACGAGACTGAACTGATGCGCAGTGGTCTATACGGTCATGATGTCAGCACTTTGGATTCCAACTGTGCTGACACGAGAGAGACAACTTGATTAAAGAGTTCAACATGTTTTGCAGGAATAGCGTTGTACATATGTGCACTGTGTGCCGCGATCTGCTCAATGATTTGATCAGCGACAGCCGCACCGCTCTTGGTAATTGAAACAAGAGAACTAC
>JALRGJ010000092.1 GCA_023253435.1 Ilumatobacteraceae bacterium
GAAATTAATGACACGCAAAAGCAGCTAGATCAACAGCTGGTGGTTGTTGATCGCACAACTCAACAGGTATCCAACGCGGTCAATGATCAGCGAGGCTTGCAAGCAGAGAAAGAATCTGCTCAGGAAACTCTTTCAGATTTGCGTATACGTACGGAGACTTACCAAAGCAGAGTTGCTGAACTGGAAAATATTCTTCCGGGTCTAGAGGAATCTGAAGCCGCCGAATTAGAGGCAGTGCGTGCAATTGGTGAAGCACGCGCGGCTATTGATTCAAAAGCAACACACCTCAGCTTGCGACGTAAAGACTTAGAAATTCGTCTTGCCGGTTTGCGTGAAAGAGATCAGTTCCTGCGCCAACGTGCAGAAGAAACAGAGCGTCGTTTGCAAGTGGACAGCGCAGCACGAGGTGAGGCGTCAGCACGCAGAGAGCGACTTGAATCTGCATTAATTGCGATTGAACGTTTGGCAGCGTTAGTGGAATCGCACAGATCTCAGACAGAGATTCGGCTCTCTGAACTCCATGAGCTTCGTCGCCGACAAAGTGATGAAGTACGAGAGATCACCTCCCGGCTCGACGCTGCCCGACGTGGAAGGCATGAATCTGAACAACAACTCGAGGCACTACGAGACCGTGCACGTCGGGTAGATGTGGAAGAAGCAGAGACCCGCATGCGACTAGAGGCCGCCGAGGAAATGATCCGCAGAGACCTTGAAGTGGAACCAAGTGTTGCGGAAGCGTCTCCTATGCCAGAGGTGCCAGAGAACACCACGCATGCAGACAGAGCACGTGCTCTAGAGCGTGATATTCGATTAATGGGCCCCATTAATCCATTGGCATTGCAAGAGTTCACTGAACTTCAGGAGCGTCATGAGTTCTTAGAGGAACAACTCAACGATGTTCGTACAACGAGACGTGAATTGTCCCAGGTAATTGCAGCAATCGATGAAGAGATTCAATCTGTCTTTGCGTCTGCATTCACTGACGTCAGTAAGAACTTCACTGATTTGTTCCAGTTACTTTTCCCAGGGGGTAAAGGCAAATTGGTGCTCACTAATCCCGCAGACATGCTGAACACCGGTATTGAAGTTGAGGCAACACCTCCCGGAAAGACGTTTAAGAAGCTGTCGTTGCTTTCTGGAGGAGAGCGTTCGCTGACGGCTCTTGCATATTTGTTTGCCGTATTCCGCAGCCGTCCATCACCGTTCTATGTAATGGACGAAGTTGAGGCTGCTCTTGACGATGTGAACTTGCATCGATTCCTCGGTCTGGTGAACGAGTTCCGCAGAGATGCGCAGTTGATCATTGTGAGCCACCAGAAGCGAACCATGGAAGCAGGGGACTGCTTAATGGGAGTGTCTATGCAGCCTGGTGGTTCGTCCAAAGTTGTTACTGAACGAGCAAGCAAGAACGATTAACAGATGTACGCGTCTGTGTCCCCCCTCATACCTATTTTTGTTGCAGTCCTTGTTGTCCTTGTACTTGGCTTATTTGTTTATGTAAAACGAAGAGCGCGCACTGCTGTCACCGTCTTAGAAACCAGCGCTTCGGTCGAGGTTTCTGAAGCATCTTCTCCATCTGTGACTGTTGAGGTTGCTGGAACTCCAATTAGTGAGGAAGTTGCGCCAACTGAACCCGAAGTCAGTGAAGAGGTTGCACCAACTGAGACTAAGTCTGAAAAAATTGGCGGCAGAACGCGTGGACTTTTTGCTTCTGCATTCGCATCAATTCGTGGCAGATCCATAGATCAATCCACATGGGATGAGCTAGAAGAAACGCTATTGCGAGCAGATGTGGGAATTGGCTTGGCAACAAAATTGCTAGAGCCACTTCGTGGACAGGTAAAAACTGGGGTCATCAAACAACCGGACGATCTCATTCAGTCTCTTCGTGAGGCAATGACTCAACAACTGTCTGTCTCAGACAGAACTCTGCACCTGGATTCTGAAAGTGGTCCGAATGTGTGGCTGTTTGTGGGTGTGAATGGCGTTGGTAAAACCACCACTATTGGCAAGATTGGTACTGCACAAACTGCTTTAGGAACATCTGTATTGATGGCTGCTGGAGACACATTTAGGGCTGCAGCAGCAGAACAACTACAGGTGTGGGCACAACGATGTGATGCTGCTTTCGTTCGCGGATCTGAGGGTGGGGACCCAGCGTCAGTGATTTTCGACGGTGTGCAAAGTGCACATGCAAAAGGAATCAAACTTGTTTTGGGTGACACTGCTGGCCGACTTCAGAATAAATCCAATCTGATGGAAGAGTTGAAAAAAGTTCGACGTGTTGCGGATAAGGCAGATGGAACCGTAAATGAGGTGTTACTGGTTATTGATGCAACAACAGGGCAGAACGGTTTGTCTCAAGCACGTGAGTTCGCAGCTGCTACAGATGTGACTGGAGTTGTACTCACCAAACTTGATGGTTCAGCTAAGGGCGGCATTGTTTTTGCAATTGAAACGGAGCTTGGAATTCCTGTGAAATTGGTAGGTATTGGAGAAGGCGCTCACGATCTGGTGGAGTTTGTGCCATCAGAGTTCATTGCTGCTCTGTTTGAATAGTCCCATGCGAGGTCTCCGGAAAATCATCGTCTCTGGTGCCGCTGTAGTTCTGATTGCTTCATGTGGGGATCCGGGTCCACTTTCCGTCTCTATTGCGCCTCGGCAAATGCAATCTGGAGAGAACAGGGCGCTCACATCGGGTGGAGAAAAAACTG
Source organism: Ilumatobacteraceae bacterium (assembly GCA_023253435.1). Lineage (GTDB taxonomy): Bacteria > Actinomycetota > Acidimicrobiia > Acidimicrobiales > Ilumatobacteraceae > UBA2093. The sequence continues at coordinate 2,715 of JALRGJ010000092.1, forward strand.
AGTATGAGCCAATCCAGGAAGTGACGTACTCGATTGATAATGAGTTGCCTCCGGTGCTGGAATCGGCAATGTCATTTTCATTTCAACCGCGCTCCGATAACAAACTTGCTCTCAGGGGCATGGCAGATGCTCTTGGGGTCTTTGGAGATCTTGAAAAAGTCAACAAAAATCTCGTCACCATCGGGTACAACTCATCAACAGGAGTGGGGCTCCAGCTATGGGTAGATGCATCTGGTGGATGGTGGTCATATAACTCGGGTCTTGTTTCCGCTTCCTCACCGGTGTCTTGTAGTTCAACGGATCCAGACGGTTGCGTATCTTCAGCACCAAATTCCGCTCCACCCTCACCGAATGTTCTCACGCAAGCTCAAGCAATTCGCAAAGTGTCTAGTTTGCTTATTCTTTCTCGCGCAAAGCCAAATAACTATGTATTCAGTGTTGTGCAGACACCATGGACAACACATGTAAAAGGAAAATTGCGTTTGTGGGCAATGACCTCCAACATCGAGGTCAATGTGCTGTTTGACTACAACGGAAAAATTATTTCTGCATCTGGTCCAATGGTGGCGGTTAAAGCCGCCAAGACATATCCGCTAATCACTCCGGAACAGGGATTAGAGCGACTAAAGAATCCCATGTTTGTAGCGGGTGCCGCTGTGCGAAGTATTGCGACCGATGTTGCAATTCCTGAGATTGCATCGTCCACAACCTTTGCATCTCGCAATGTCTCTATTTCTAATGTTCATCTCACACTGATGCAGGTCTTGTTATCTAATGGCACATACATGCTTCTGCCTTCATTCACCTACTTCGACAAGAACGGCGAAGTTGGGGTGGTGTTAGCAGTGCAAGATAAATACCTCGTCGAAGGTGAAGCCCCCACAACATCAGTTGATCAGTTTGTTCAACCTGCACCACCTTCTGAGTTGCCAGACACAGGTACAGGTACTGGTGATTCAGGCTCTTCGCCCGGGTCACCAGGAGTTGCGCCAAGTCCTCCATCGAGCGAGAAGCGAGTCGTTCCCCTCACCGATGACAACTCCATTGTGTTGATGGGCAAAACAGAGATAGATGTTTTGCGCATTTGTCAGGAAAATGGCTGGACTGCCCGAGTAGTCCAGCGAGATGGAACCGTGTACCAGGTGACTCAGGATTATGTATCTAATCGGCTCAATATCCGTGTGAACAAGGGAATCGTAACGGCGGTCACCATCGGCTAGGTGCTTGTCGGTAGCCTTCACATTTCATGTTTGATTCGTTAAGCGACCGTTTACAAGGAATTGTCAAGCGCCTCAAAGGCAAGGGTCGACTCACGGAGGCCGATGTTGATGAGGTGATGGGCGAGATTCGCACCGCACTCCTCGAAGCCGACGTCAACGTCGGCTACGCCCACGCCCGCTGCCACCAGTGCCAGCCCCACTCCGGAACCAACAATTTCCTCGACTCCTGGCGGTCCCATCGCCATCGAAACGCGGGACATTCCTAACGTTCCCGAAGGCTCTGTGATCACCAGCGTTGAGGAGCCCGATAACGGAACCGTGGTGCTCCGCGGTGGCGACGTCATCTTCACACCTACGCCGGGCTTCATCGGTGAAGAAAAGATCACCGTGATTGTGCGCACGCCTGAGGGCACCGAGCAGGAAACCACCGTGACGGTGTCTGTGGGTAAGGAGCAGACCGTGATCACCAAGTGGACTGCACCGAAGAAGTTGACTTCGGGCAGTAATCGTTTCGGTCCGGGAACGTTCATCACGAACGCCAATCAGGTGGCAAAGGTGAGCGCATCGTGCAGCATCCTGCAGAAGTGGGTGTCGCCGAATCCGAAGCCGGTATGCGCCATCACCGTGGGTAAGGAGGGAACCTTCATCAACGTCAAGGTCTACGAACCCACCATGGTGGAGGTTGTGCTTTCAGCTCCCAAGAAGGGGACATATAAGCCCATGAAGCAGAAGTACGTCTACCGGGTTAATCCGTAGCGGAAGCTGCAGACCCCTCTGCGCTGGTGACTCGGCGCCGCGGAATGAGCCCCTGGGCGATCGCGGCGCCGAGGACGACCAACACACCACCGATCGGTTCATTCCAGGTGATGTGTTCACCGAGGACGATCGCGCCCACGATCACCGCAACGAGCGGCGTGAGATACGTGACAGTGCTCGATGTGGTTGCATCAGATTTCTGCAACACATAGAAACTCAACACATAAGCGATGCCGCTGCCAAAAATTCCCAGAGCCGCCAGTGCAAGCACTGATGAGAGTTCAACCGAGGTGCCCGCAGCGGTATCGGTGATGCCCGTAAAGAGCACTACTGGTCCGGTAACGATGAGCCCAAACAGCATCAGTCCGGTGGCCAGACTGATCGGCGGAACAGCCGGGCGGTCCCCGGTCCCGGAGAGATAGCGTCGAGCGAAGGGGAATGCCGTTCCATAGCAGGCGATCGCCGCAACGAGTGCGAGCACACCGATACCTGAGTTATCGGAAAAGCCCTGCCATACGCCCACAACAATCAGGATGCCGAGGAAGCCGAGAGCCAATCCCGCAATGCGTCGCATCGTCGGCTTTTCCTCGGGGAACGCGATGAGAATCGCGAGCAATGTCATCAAGGGAGTTGCACCATTGATGATTCCTGCCAACGCGCTCGTTACGTATTGCTGCCCAAAGCCAAAGAGCATCCACGGCACGGATACCCACAGCAGCGAAGCGATGAAGACGTATTTCCATGACCAGCGGGGGGGAAGTGCGGTGCGCGTAATGGCGCTGATGACG
>JALRGJ010000093.1 GCA_023253435.1 Ilumatobacteraceae bacterium
GAACTTCATCTACTCGAGGATCATCAATGCTGGCCTTGTAATCCACGGCTGATGAGCGAACCACAGTGAGGTCTGCGGCATCGAAGAGGTCAAAAGTTGCCTTTTCTAAGGAACCTTTAGGAAGCACGATCTTAAGCACGCAAGAAGGCTACAGATCAACAAGGCCTCACGAACCACGAATTAATGAACTAAGAGAAACGAGGCAGACGAGGCCGGCCACGTAACCATGCGTGCGCGTCCATCACTGGTTTGCCCTCTGGCTGTACCCGCACAAGTGCAAGACAACCATCGCCCGTACCAACGAGACCATTAGCTCCTACTTCGCCAGCGGCTAATTCACCATCACCGGTTGTCACCTCGACAATTCTGAGACGGGCACCCTCACACTCTGTGAATGCACGTAATGCGCGCACCTGCCTGGAGATGAATTCTGATGAACGGTTCCAATTGATTCGTCCCTCTGAAGATGAGATCTTCTCTGCGTAGGTCACTTCACCTATTTGTGCAACAGGGTTCTTGAGACCGTGCAACAGTGTGGCCACCAACAAACGACCCCCCTCATGTGACAACACTTCGGTTAACTCTTCAGTGGTCATTTGATCGGTAATAGGAACGCGCGTGCTTGCATAGACAGCACCAGTGTCGAGCGTGGGCTCCACTTGCATGATGCATACGCCGGTCTCCGAATCACCTGCCAAGATTGCTCGCTCTACCGGAGCTGCACCACGCCAGCGAGGCAATAGAGAGAAATGAACGTTGATCATTGGCGTCTTCAACAAAACAGATTCAGGAATAATGCGACCATAGGCAACAACAACTCCCAATACGTTGTGATCAGAATTTTCATGTAACCACGCCAGGTCATGGCTGACATTGATGCCGTGTTGAAGAGCTACCTCTTTCACCGGACTAGGAGAAGTCTTTCCTCCTCTTCCCCTCTTTGCGTCGGGGCGAGTTATCACGTGAACCACAGGAATAGATGCGCCAATGAGGGACTGCAGCACAATGGCAGCAGCATGGGGTGTCCCTAAAAAAACAACCTGCTGGTCCGCAACGGGCATGAACTACTTCAACTCAATATGACGAGTTTGCCCCTCAGAAGATCCACCATCGGCAATGGACTTGTAGGCCTTGAGTGCTTCTTCTCTCTGATCTGGAGTCATACGTTCGAACATAAGAACACCATTGAGATGATCGAGTTCATGTTGAAACAATCTGGCCAATAACTCATCGGCCTCAATCTGAATTGTGTTTCCAGACAGATCTATTGCTTCGAGAAGAACTTCTTTTGGGCGCAGCATTTCTACATACAAGCCAGGAATGGACAAACAACCCTCGTCGTAAACCCATTCTCCGGATGACTCAACAATGCGCGGATTGATAAGTGTGGTGGGTTGCCCATCGATGTCGTACACAAAGATCTGTTTTTGAACCCCAATTTGGGGTGCCGCTAATCCGAGACCAGGAGCCTGGTACATGGCCTGCAACATGGCTTGGGTGAGACGAACAATCTTTCCGTCGATGTTCTCCACTTGGTCTGCCACGCTATTGAGAACTGGATCACCAAAAGTCCGGATGTCGTACGCCATGATTACAAGATACCCGTGTAAGACACATTGGCGAAGGACAGCCCCTTGAGCGGACAGCATTATTTCTCTGAAAATCCCCAGTCTGATTCTCAGCCAAATGAATTCACTATTGAAGTACTCGGACGAGAACTTGTCCTAGAAACCGATACCGGAGTTTTTAGTCAGTACGGCCTTGACAAAGGAACTGCGGTCTTTTTGCACACAATGAAGAAACTGCCACTCACCAACGTGCCATCTGGTTCCATATTGTGTGATCTGGGCTGTGGAACTGGGGCCATTGCAGTGACATTGGCCGTGATGTATCCCGAGTGCACAGTGATTGCCGTGGATGTCAACGAGCGCGCCAGACAACTGTGCGCCAAAAATGCTCAACGCCATCACCTCAAAAATATTCATGTCATCGCACCTGAGGAATTTGACTCCAAGATTTCCATAGACCTCTTATGGTCTAATCCCCCGATCCGAATTGGAAAAGAAGCACTTCACGCATTGCTTGATACGTGGCTTGGTCGTCTCTCGCACTCTGGTGTTGCTCATTTGGTTGTGAGCAAGAATCTTGGTGCAGATTCCTTAATGCAGTGGTTGAAAGCTCGCGGCTATCCCACTCAAAAATTGGCAAGTAGCAAAGGGTTTAGAGTGCTTGAGGTAACCCGATAGGGAACACTTTCATCAAAAACGTCGAGGCTCCCCATGCACTCGAACATCTGTCCCAAAAGTGTGACGAATCTGAGCGATGGCAAGATTCATTTGTTCCCTGTTGGTTGCTCGCAGCAACGCCCCATTCTCTTCTCTCGCAACTGATACCTGATCTAACTCTGGCAACTCATCAAGTGATCTCTTATCTGAGAGAAGTATTCGGGCAACAACTGAAAAAGGAGGCAGAGACAGAGATTGGAAAAGTCCCAGTTGTTCATTGGCCCAAGAACGCACGTTGGCTGCAACATCTCCTGATCCGAGGGCTAGCAAGAGCGGATGAGTTGGCTGACGGGTTTGAATAACAACATGACCATTTGGGGACACCATGCGTGCAGCACGCGCAATCAGTGCGAGTGCCTCATATGAAGCTGATAATCGCGGAGCCGAAAGATCTCTATCAATGTCAGCAAAAACCACTACGTCAGCAGAATTCATTCTGTACAGGACTGCTTCTGTTCCTATAAACACATTGCCTTGGGTCCATGTGTCATCTGAATCACCTGTTATCTCTATAACAGGGTTAACGCTCGATGCTTGTAATTGAGTTCTTAATTGGCTCACGCCTCCACGAGGCACCACGAAGGCGGAACGACCACATTCAACACAAACGGACCCGTGAGAAGCCCCACATCGCTTACAAAAAAACTCACCGGCTTCATCTTGTTCTAAAAGGGATTCACAGGTTGAACACTTTTGAACACCCTTGCAACTCTTGCAGATAACTAAGCGTGCCTTTCCTTTGGTGTTGAGAACACACAGCGTTGTCTTGCCTTTCTCTTGAACAGACTGCAGAAGCTCAGAGGACAAGAGAGATGCATTGACGGGAATATTCGCCAAATCAACGACAGAGATTCTGGGCCATGAAGGTTGACTGGCCACCTCAATAATGTTGTGAGCAAAAAGGTTTTTACTTCGCAATGATGGAATAGGCGACGTCAAAACACATGGAATCCCTGCATCTTGAGCCCTCTTCACCGCAACAGACGATGCATCCCATGTTGGTGACCGCTCTTCATGGAGAAGTTCATCATGTTCATCTACCACCACAATTGCGCCGAGATCAACGCAGGGAGCAAGAACACTCGATCGTGCACCAATCACAACGTCCACACCTGCCCGAGCCAGATCCCAGTCATCTGGCGCCAACGCCACAGAAAGCCCACGTCTACGCAACGCACCGGCACCCATGACTGCCATTCGTTGTGTCGGACACACCGCCAGTACAGGCCCACGTGCGGCCAACTCCACCACCACCTGCAACGCAGATGCAGCAGGAGGAACAACCAACAATCCACTTCCCTTTTTCAGCAATTCGCGCGTGGCTACAGATACTGGATCTTGTCCATGCGAAGAGACTTGGGTTTTTCGTGAATGAACAATTCTCTCGCGCACTCGAGGAGCAGAGGCACTAGACAAAGTTGCACGCCAACTACCCCACCATGTTTCTGCCATCCATTGAGTCAGCGGAACAATGTGTGACTCCACCCCCATGCCAGATACTGAGACAAGTGACGAGAGCTTTTCTACTGGCAACTCAGATTCTGAGCGCTGATCAGACGACGTGATGCGTACGATCCACCCACCTACGCGACGTCCGTGGAGTACCACTCTCACTTTGCAGCCCACTGAGACGCGCGCTAAGAGAGAATCTGGAATGACATAGTCAAATATCTTGTCGATTCCCGATACATCGGGAACGATGGACGCAACGAGAGGCGTTTGGCTCAGAGTTTGACAGCGGCCTTGAAGTCAGAGAGACGTGACAAAGCCTCCCATGTGAATTCGGGAAGCTGACGACCAAAGTGCCCGTATGCGGCAGTCTTTGAGTAAATAGGACGCTTGAGATCAAGATCACGAACGATCGCTGCTGGACGAAGGTCGAATACATCACGTACTGCTTTTTCAATTGACTCTTCGCTCACAGTATTGGTACCAAAGGTCTCTACCAAAATGCTGATGGGGTGTGCCATACCAATTGCATATGCAACTTGAACTTCACACTTTGAAGCAGCGCCAGAAGCAACAACGTGCTTAGCAACCCAACGAGCTGCATAAGCAGCGGAACGGTCCACCTTTGATGGATCTTTTCCAGAGAATGCACCACCACCATGACGTCCCATGCCACCGTAGGTGTCCACGATGATTTTTCTGCCCGTCAAACCTGTGTCGGCATGTGGTCCACCCAAAATGAACTGGCCTGTTGGGTTGATGTAGATAGATGGGTTATCTCCTGCAAACGACTCAGGAATTGTGGGCAGAATTACTTGCTCAATGAGGTCTGGCCGAATTTGGGTTTCACGGTTAACACCTGCACCATGCTGAGTGGAGATCAAGACAGTGCTCAACTTCACTGGACGACCATCTACATAATCGAAAGTGACTTGAGTTTTACCGTCTGGACGTAGATATGGAATGAGACCACTCTTACGAACTTCTGTCAAACGCTCAGACAAACGATGAGCCAACCAGATGGGAAGTGGCATGAGATCTGGAGTCTCATCACATGCGTATCCAAACATCATTCCTTGGTCACCTGCACCTTGAGAGTCAAGATCTACTGCACTTGCACCACTGCGCTGTTCTTCTGACGCATCGACGCCCTGGGCAATATCTGCACTTTGTTCATCAAGGGCAACAATCACACCACATGTGTTGCTATCGAAACCGAACTCTGCATTGTCGTAACCGATTTTACGAATGGCTTCACGAGCTACCTTTGGGATATCTACATAAGCCTCAGTGGTGATCTCACCGGATACAACGCATAAACCTGTGGTGAGAAGAGTTTCGCAAGCAACGCGACTATTTGGGTCTTGGGCCAACAATGCGTCCAACACTGAATCGGAAACGGCATCAGCCATCTTGTCGGGATGACCTTCAGTCACGCTCTCTGATGTAAACGTGAATTGCCTCACGATGACTCCTTACTTATTGCGTTTGTCTGAACGCACCTTGACTACGCTATCTAAAACAGCCCGTGCAATTTGGTGTTTATCAGCCAAAGGAATAGTGACACAGGACCCATTTGCCCCCAAAATGGTGACTTCATTGGTGTCATGACTAAATCCCACC
>JALRGJ010000094.1 GCA_023253435.1 Ilumatobacteraceae bacterium
GACCCAATTTGCTGCGCTCCCACAAGTGTGCAGGCACGCGTGGATCAAGACCTGAATCACCACCAGATGATTCAGTTGCCGCAGCCGGCGCAGCCTCTGCTGGCATCTGAGCCATTAGTTCTTCCGCACTTGGCGGAGTCATGCCTGGCTTCCAGTACTGATACAAGTCGCGAATGATCGTGTTCAGACCAGATGTTGTGGCACCTGGTTTCACACTGATCGTGAGCACATTGCTGTACACATGCACTCCCGACACCTGATTCGACTCAAACAAACGGCGGGCAACCACAGCGGCTGGTCGGTCTCCCCGAGCTTCTTCAGGTGAGGTGAAATTTTCATGACCCTGGCCCGTGAGTGACCTGTTGGTCTCAAACCTGATGATGGTGGATGTCCCACCGGCTTTCTGTTCCACTGCAACTGGCTGACCCATAGTGACCCACGCTAGCCAACAGAACATGTGACATACCTAATATCTGACCCTCTCTTCTGGCTTCGCCTAGAAGGAAATCTCGGGGGTACGGTATGCCTAACGATTCACGGCCCCCCGGCCACGAGAAGAGGAATCCACATGGCTGACATCACACTTGAGCAGTTCGAAAAGGAAGCCCTCGCCTTCCTTGAAGCAAACGCAGACCGCCGACCAGCTGAGAAGGCGTTTGTGTGGGGCGAAGGTTCCGACAACTTTTATCGCGAAAAAGATCGCGAACAAGAAGCACAAAATGCAGCAGAAGCAAAAGTGTGGCGTCAAAAGAAGTTTGATGCTGGCTTCGGATGGATATCTGGTCCAAAGGAATACGGCGGACGTGAATTGCCACCCGCATACGATCGCGCATTCAATCAACTTGAAGCATTGTTCCGTGTTCCAGACCAAAGTGCATTTGCCATCAGCCTTGGCATGGTGACACCCACCATTTATGACCACGGTTCACCACGTGCCAAAGAAATGTATGTGCGCAAATTGTGGCGTGGAGAAATGATTGCATCGCAGTTGTTCTCAGAGCCAGGTGCAGGTTCAGACCTCGCATCACTCACCACAAAAGCAGTGAAAGATGGTGACGAGTGGGTCATCACCGGACAAAAAGTGTGGACAACCGGAGCTCACTACTCAGACATTGGTGAGATCATGACCCGCACCGACTGGGATCTGCCAAAGCACAAAGGTCTCACCGCATTCATTATTGATTTCAAGGATCCAAATGTTGAAGTGCGCCCACTGAAGCAGATGACAGGTGGAGCAAGCTTCAACGAAATCTTCTTCAATGAGGTTCGCGTAAAAGACGACATGCGACTTGGCGATGTGAACAACGGTTGGAACGTTGCTCTCACCACTTTGATGAACGAGCGCGCATCAATCGGTGGCAACAATGCCGGCGACAAGAACTTGCTGACTCGAGTCATTGCCATGGTGGAGCACTACGGCCTGAACAATGATCCTCTGATTCGTACCCAACTGGCCGACATTGTGATGAACTATCGCATCGCTAGCTACAACGCCATGCGCACCGCTGCAAAAGCGAAAGCTGGTCAGTTGCCAGGACCAGAAGGCTCCATTGGCAAGATGGTGCTTGTGAACAACCAAGCACGGTTGGTGAAGTTCTTGTCTCATGTCCTTGGGCCAAAACTCATCGCCGACAGCGGTGAGTGGGGCACATATGCATGGGCCAACTTTGTTTTGGGAACACCAGGCTTGCGAATTGCTGGAGGCTCCGATGAAGTGATGCGCAACATCGTTGGTGAGCGTGTACTTGGTCTTCCAAAAGAGCCAGGCATCGACTCACGTTCACCATTCAAAGACATCAAAGTCTCGTAAAACGGTGATCGCCCTTCGGGCCTCGTCAGACTCCTAGGTTCCAGCTCCTGCGGTGCAGGTGAGTGGTGCCATGAATTTTCAATGCATCGGTGTGGGCCTTTGCGCCATAACCCTTATTGCCATCCCAGCCGTAATGGGGGTACTCGTGATGCATAGCTGTCATAAATGCATCTCTCTCTACTTTGGCGAGAACACTCGCTGCTGAGACACATGCACAATTCTGATCGGCTTTCACGTGCGTGATGACGCGAGGTCCGTTGGCCTCTTCCATCAAAAATGACGTGTTGCCATCAAGAATCACAACGTCAGGACTCACTCCAAGAGATGCGAGAGCCCTACTTCCGGCAAGTGATAGCGCAGACATAATTCCGTACTTATCAATTTCTTCTGCTGTGGCCGACCCAGTCGCCCATGCGATTCCCCACTGTTGCAAAACTGGCACAATCGCTTCTCGACGCTTTGGTGTCATCAGTTTTGAATCAGCCAAGCCTTCAGGGATCTCCGAGACGTGCTCATCAATAGCCACGACACCAATAGTGACCGGGCCAGCAATGGCACCACGCCCTACTTCATCCATTCCCGCAACTATTCGAGCTCCCTGAGAAAAGAGATCGCGCTCTGTTTGTAGTGACGGAACCGGACGAGCCATGTGAGTGAGCGTAGGCTCGCCACATGGCTAAAGCGGAATCCGACACAGTCGGCAACTATGTGTACACGACCACTGATGCCAACCGCACCCTTCTGTGCCTCAATGAAATTTGGCAACACCACATTCATGAATCAGTGGTTCCAGAAGGTTGGCTTGCCGGGGCTCGCGGATGCATTGCAGAGCTCGCATCCCTTGCTGGCACACCTCTTCCCTCTCTTGACGATGTCGATTCAGCATTTCAGGTTTTGGGAGAAACAATCTCACACCGCATAGACACTCTCGTTCCAGCCCAGAAAGAAGCCTTGCTCGCTGCAATGTGGCGTTTCTTTCCCACGATGAGACTTCTCACAATTGAGCACACAGGAGTTGTTGCTCATCTACATGCATCAAAGGGATTGCCAAAGAAATCAATTGACCACGCGATCATTGGTTGGCGTGGCATAGAAGGCGATGTGCAAAGTTCGCGCGTTCACCATGGAAGACCATGGCAAGCACTGTGCATTTGGAGCACAGATTCTTTAGAGCGACTACAGAACGAGGGTCACCCAATACAACATGGCTACGCCGGCGAGAACATCACAGTGAGCAATATTCCCGCCCAAGCACTGAGACCTGGAGCGCATTTTCAGATTGGCACGGTGCGGGGATTCCTCACTTCATATTCCATCCCTTGCAAACAAAATAAGGATTGGTTTGCAGATGGCGATTTCATGCGCATGAGCCACGAACGTGGTGCAGATAGCCGCGTATATGCAATGGTGACACGTACGGGAGAAATCTCTGTTGGTGACACCGTTCAGTTGTTCACAGACCGATAAGCAATCAATTAAGAATGCGCATGCTGGGGTGGGGCTAACAGAGTTTCTCCTGAGGTATCGGTGCTGTGCCAGTTTGGATCTGCGGCACCACCAGTGAGCAATATGCCCGGAGCTCCTTTCACTTCCCATAAGAGTGCGGGCCGTGCACCATGCCATCTCACTGCAAAGCCAAGTGTTCGATGTGGATCAGCGGTCAGACCGTGTGCCTCAAAAGAAGCGCCCCACCATGTTTGAGGGATGCCATAGGGCAAAAGCTTGCATTCACCTCCACTGGGAGAGCCCATCGCCAGAAGTGTTTCTACCCAAGCGATTGAGGCAAGACCTTGAGGAACTTCTACCGGTGGCTCAGCAACACTTCTGTCGGCAATGCGTAACCATGCTCTTCCAATATCGGCAGCAGCGGTGTCATCGCCAAGCAAGACACTGGCCCGTGCGCCAGAAGACATCACATGTGGCGTGTCCCACGCCAAAGTTTTTGACCTCTTTTCAGACTTCACACGTCGTTGAACTGCATTGACAACATCAAGAATTGAATCTGGATGTGTCTCGCCTAATCGAGCAAGTTCAATTGCCGCATCACCGCCATGATCTCCCAATAAAAGATTGCTTCTTACTTTGCAAATACCTGCAACAACCGTGTGATCGGGAACATTGATTCGAGAGGCAATGTCGCACGCAGATTCCCAGCCTCTGACCACTTGTTGATGATCTGGAACATCATCGGGAAGAACACCTGGCTGAGGCTGAGAGTGTTTCAGTGCGATTCGAGCAGAGCTCTTGTGGCCAATGGGCACCACAATGGAGTCAGCGGGCAACGAGATCCCTTGGGGTGGGTTGTTTGTTGGAGGACGAGTTGTCAGGACATCGGAACGAGTCACTGCAATCGCAACAGGCATTGTGGAGTCATTTTCAAACTCCATCACAGTCATTCCCCCACCGGTTGCAACCGAGTACACGCGCTGAATGATGTCCCCACCAGGTACTTTTACTCGGGTTTCACTCACGGGGTAACCCGAGTACCACTTGTGTCGGAGCGAGGGCTCTGAAGAAGGCGAATACCAACGGTCATCAGCAGCAATATGCCAATCGAGTGGAGAGCTTCCGTCGTGAGGGTGTACAGATCCGTACTCCGTCACAGTGGCGCGCCATACACCACCTCTGTTGCCGATCATTCGGCCCTTCACCGAGTTTTTCATTTGATCTCTGGTCGCTGACGACGTGACATGAGATTCAGCAAAGCCTCTTGAGCGGGTACACCGTCATGACATACCGCAACAACTTGCTCTGTAATTGGCATGTCAACTCCATGTTCTTTTGCCAACTGCAAAACCGTGGCCGAACTCTTCACGCCTTCGGCCACCATTTTTGTTGAGCCCAAAATGTGGTTTAATGCCTCTCCCTGCCCAAGACGCATGCCTACAGATGTATTACGGCTGCTAGTTGACGAGCAAGTTGCAATGAGATCGCCCATTCCAGCCAGACCAGCCAACGATTCCGCGTTGCCTCCAAGGGCCACAGCTAAGCGAGTCATTTCTGCAAGACCACGGGTCAGAAGCGATGCTCGAGTGTTATCACCAAATCCCATACCCATAGCCATTCCAGATGCAATAGCAATGACATTCTTGACAACTCCAGCGATTTCACACCCCACCACATCACTGTTTGTGTAGACGCGAAAAGTAGGACTAGCAAACAACTCTTGTAGAGCAACAGCAATGGTGTGGTCATCTATGGCAACAACTGTTGCGGCAGGTTGCCCTACTGAAATTTCAGAAGCCAAGTTAGGGCCGGTAAGAACTGCTACGGGGTGTCCTGGAAGCACATCGTTTGCCACCTGAGACATTCGCATGGTGGTTTCTGCCTCTAAACCCTTTGACAAACTCACAATGGGCACCCATGGTCGTATAAACGGCGCAGCTTCAGCGAGCACTGTTCTGAATCCATGTGAAGGCACAGCCATCACAACAATGTCTGCATCGCCCACAGCTTCTTCTAACGCAGAAGTTGCCTTGAGATGGGGGTGCAAACTCACTCCCAGATAATCGGGGTTC
>JALRGJ010000095.1 GCA_023253435.1 Ilumatobacteraceae bacterium
TTGCCCCACAACATCATCAAGTGTTTTCGGACGCATTCGTGCCGCCAGTGGTGCACGTGACGCGAGACGTTCTTCAGATGAAGCAGAAAAGAGATCAGGCTCCTCCACTGTGTTCTACCTTCTCAAGAACTGGCGGGAGGCGGCAATGTTCGGAGACCAAGTTCTGCAAGTTGTGGCGCATCAACTGGAGTGGGCGCATTTGTCATGGGATCTGCTCCACTCTGTGTCTTTGGAAATGCCACCACTTCTCGGATGTTTTCTTCCCCAGCAAGAATTGCCGTGAGACGGTCAATACCGAATGCAAAGCCACCATGAGGTGGTGCACCGTATTTGAATGGCTGAAGGAAGAACCCGAAACGTTTATCGGCTTCCTCATCAGAAATACCTAATTCATTGAACACTTGACGTTGCATTTCAGGGTCGTGAATTCTGATGGAGCCAGAACCAAGTTCCCAACCATTAAGCACAAGGTCATAGGCAAGTGCACGAACCTTGAGAGGTTCGGATGACAACAAATGAAGATCATCAGGATGGGGATGACAGAAAGGGTGGTGCCCAGGTCGAGGACGTCCAGAGGTTGGATCAACTCCTACAAACAAGGGAAATTCTGTCACCCATACATATCGGTAAGGCCCTTCATGAACGGGAGGACGTCCAATGTCGTTACGCAGTGTCCCCAGTACCTCACAGGTGGTCTCCCAGTCATCGGCAACGAGAAGCAGAAGATCTCCCTCAACTGCGCCCATTGTTTGCAGAAGTGATGAGCGTTCGGAGTCTGATAAAAACTTTGCAACAGGAGAATCAATAACTCCAGAAGCACCAATCTTCATCCAGACAAGACCTTTTGCTCCGATCTTTTTGGCACGATCAGTGAGCGCATCAAGTTTGTTTCTGCCATAGGCCGCTGCCTCGGGATACTGCGATGCATTAACACGTATTCCTTTAATACTTGGCGCACCGGCAAAAGCCTTGAACTCTGTGCCGGAAAAAACACTTGTGAGCTCCACTAACTCCATCCCAAAACGAAGATCAGGTTTATCTACCCCAAACCGTTCCATTGCTTCTCGCCATGTAATGCGTTGAATCTGAGGAGGCTCTTCTCCGGTCACTGCTTTTGCAGCTGCCACAACGGCCTTGCCGATGAACTCCAGAACATCTTCTTGAGACACAAATGACATCTCGGCATCCATTTGCATGAATTCATACTGACGATCAGCCCGAAGATCCTCATCTCGGAGGCATTTTGCTATCTGGAAGTAACGGTCAACACCGGCCACCATCAGTAACTGTTTCCACAGTTGAGGTGATTGAGGAAGGGCAAAAAATGACCCATGCTCCTTCCGAGAAGGAACGAGGAACTCACGCGCACCTTCTGGAGTTGAAGGCATCAACAGTGGTGTTTCAACTTCTAGGAATCCGTTGGCTTCCATTTCTGCGCGAATGGCACTATTGACTTTTGCTCGCACACGAAGGTTTTTTTGCATGCGCTCTCGTCGAATATCGAGATACCGATACTTCAGACGGATCATCTCATCCACATCATCTGCTCGAGCATCGATGGGAAACGGAGGTGGCTCCGCGATATTGAGAACTTCAACAACGCAATCACCCACTTCAACTCGACCGGTCGCTAGGGCTTCATTAACCGTTCCTTCTGGACGGGCACGTACAACTCCGGTGATTCTCACCACATATTCAGAACGAACATCAACATCGTTATCTACAACGCACTGAATTACCCCGGAGTGATCACGAAGATCAACAAATGCAAGCTTCTCGCCATGCTCACGTCGGCGACTCACCCATCCGCATAAGGAAACAGTTGATCCGATTGATGTTTCCGAAAGCTCTCCACACATGTGGGTTCTCATTGCAGTGGATTTCATTGTTGTGGCCTCCGCGGCTCTCTTGCACCTACTAGTTCACTCATATAAGTGAAAAGTGTGCTTTGGGGGATATTGACTTGCTCTGAGGTCGACAAGTTGCGCACGGTGCATGTGGACTGCGCAGCCTCATCTTCTCCAATAATGACCGCGCAGGTGGCTCCGCTTTTATCTGCTGCCTTCATTTGAGACTTCATGCTTCTGCCTTCATAGGCGCGATCCACGTTGAAACCTGCAGCGCGCAAAATGTGTGCAATTCGGGTGGCGTGGGTGCCGTTGACCGTATCGATAATGAAGGCATCCATGCGAGGAGCAACGGGCAGGAAACACTCCTCCGCATCGCATGCAAGCAAAGTTCTATCGACGCCAAGAGCAAAGCCAATTCCTGGAGTAGCAGGCCCTCCTAGGTCCTCAACGAGCCCGTCGTATCGCCCGCCACCACCAACAGCATTTTGAGCAGAATCTAAAGCTGACGAAATGTATTCAAATGTTGTGCGTCTGTAGTAATCGAGTCCGCGAACAAGCTTGTCGTTCACTGTGAAGGGAATATTCAGTTCTCGTAATCCACTCAAAACTGAATTGAAGTGCTCAGCGGCACCAGAACTTAAGAAATCTGAAATGACTGGAGCACCAGAAATAACGGCAGCGTCTTGCTCGCGTTTTGAATCAAGGACTCTCAGAGGATTGCGTTGAAGAGTTGCCTGAGCCTCTTGACTTAAACTTGAGATATTCGAGGAAAAATATTTTTCCAGTGCATCCACATACCTCTCGCGATCTCCTGCATCACCTAATGAGTTGATGATGAGTTCCACTTTTTTGAGGCCCAGAGCTTTATAGAAATGCCAACCGAGTGCGATTACTTCGATATCAAGTTGAGGATCGTCCACCCCTAACGCTTCGATACCTACTTGATCAAACTGCCGATAGCGACCAGCCTGTGCTTTTTCATAGCGAAAATTGGGGCCGGAGTACCACACCTTCCAAGGGGCAAGTGGCCTGTGCTGAGCAAAGGCTCTACACACACTGGCTGTATGTTCGGGCCGCAGAGCGATATGTCTGTCGCCTTTGTCGACAAAGTCATACATCTCTTTAGTGACAACATCGGTGGCGTCTCCCAGTCGTTGAAACACTCCAATGTCTTCAAACATGGGTGGAATGATGCATTGGTAGCCAGATGCCTCTACTTCTTGAGCGAAGATACGCGTGAACTCTCTCCACCGTCCCGCATGGGGAGGCAAGATATCGCGGGTTCCTGGGGTGGTCTGGAATGACGGCACGACCACTAAGGCTAGTCGGCACTGCCCCCAGGCACGATGCGATATGCGTCGTACACCGAATCAATGGACTTAATGACCCGTAAAACGAACTCCAAATGATTGGGGTCGGCAAGCTCAAATTCAAATCGCATTTTTGCGACTCTGTCAGAGCCCGTATTTGTGGAGCACGCCACAATGTTGACGTGCTGCTCAGATAACGCGTTAGCCACGTCACGCAGTAATCGGCTGCGATCTAGGGCAACCACTTCAACCCCGGCTGTAAAGACTGTTCCGGGCGAAGTACGAGCCCATTCAACATCGATCATCTTCGTGGGTTCGCCCTCCACGAGCGATTCCGCATTTGCACAGTCCGCTCTGTGAACACTGACACCACGACCTTTGGTGACGAACCCGATGATGTCGTCTCCTGGAACAGGTGTGCAACAACGAGACAGCCGAACGAGAACATCTTCTAGCCCCTCTACATGAATCCCCGACGAGCGTCTCCGCTCCACAGTTGGCCTGTCGATACGAATAGGCATCGCAAGTTGCTCATCGCTTCCCTCGCGGCGAACTGCTCGACCGATTCTTTGAGCAAAACCACGTGCAGACACATGGTGTTCACCAATAGCGGCAAACAATGTTTCAACGTCGGACATGTTGAGTGCTTCAAGTTCCTGCAAGAAAGCATCAGAAGACCAGATTCTCTGAACCGGTAATCCTTCTCTGCGCAATTCCGCAGTGAGTTCTTCTCGACCAGTTTCCACCATGTCTTCTCGACGCTCTCGAGTGAACCATGCCTTGATCTTGTTCCGAGCACGAGCTGATTGAACAAAACCCAGCCAATCTCGCGATGGCCCTGCATCCTCCACCTTTGAGGTGAAGATCTCACACGTGTCACCTGAGTTCAGTACAACGTCGAGTGAAACGAGGCGACCATTAACTCGGGCTCCAACACAGGAATGTCCCACTTCTGTGTGCACTGCATACGCAAAATCGACTGGAGTGGAATTCACGGGCAGGGTGATGACGCGCCCCTTCGGAGTGAAAACAAAAACCTCTTCTTGTTCCAGGTCGCTCTTTAAGTCAGCCATGAATTCACGAGGATCCATGATGTCTGACTGCCAGTCAATGATTCTGTTCAACCAGTCAGAGTCACCTGCTTCCACGCCTTGCTTATACGCAAAGTGTGCTGCCACTCCCCACTCCGCACGTTCGTGCATTTCTTGGGTACGAATTTGAACTTCAAGAGGTTTGCCACCAGGACCGATGACAGTGGTGTGAAGCGATTGATACAAATTGAATTTGGGCATTGCGATGTAATCTTTGAAACGCCCCACCACTGGACGCCACTTGCCGTGGATACAGCCGAGTGCGGCATAGCAATCGCGAACAGAATCGACAACGATTCGGACAGCCATGAGATCAAAGATCTCATCAAAGTCTTTGTCTTTCTGAACCATCTTTTCGTAGATGCTCCACAGATGCTTACCTCGACCTCGCACTTCCGCCGAGATATTGACTTCACCCAGGCGACCTTTTACTTCAGCGATGGCCTTTGCCAAATACACATCGCGCTCAGGCGTTCTTGTAGATACGAGATAATCCAATTCAGCAAAGCGTTTTGGATACAGAGCAGCAAATGCAAGGTCTTCTAATTGCTGTTTAATCTCTTGCATTCCAAGTCGATTTGCTAACGGAGCGTAAATATCAAGGGTTTCCTGCGCTATCCGCTGTTGTTTGTCTACTGGAACTGCTGCAAGAGTGCGCATGTTGTGGAGTCGATCTGCCAATTTGATAACGAGGACTCTCATATCGCGAGCCATGGCAACAAGCATTTTTCGCATTGTGGCTGCTTGTTGTGCTTCGCGAGAGTCAAACTGCAGGCGCTCTAATTTGGTGACGCCATCGACAAGACCCGCAACTTCGTCGCCGAAATCTCTCAGAACATCCTCAAGTGTGATTTCTGTATCTTCTACAGCGTCATGCAACAGTGCGGCAGCTAAGGAAACATCATCGAGTCCAATGTCGGCCACAATGCGCGCAACAGCGATGGGATGATTGATGTACGACTCGCCAGAAGATCTGCTTTGGCTGATGTGGGCAACTCGGGCGACTTCATACGCTCGGTTCACCAAAGTCACGGGAGCCTTGGGGTGCCTACGTCGAT
>JALRGJ010000096.1 GCA_023253435.1 Ilumatobacteraceae bacterium
GCCTTAATGCTACGGCTGAGGTGGGCAAGACATCAGTCGGCATCACGGTTTTGCGTCTCTGGTGTGACTACCGTTTTCCCTATGGCAAGGAAGTGCACTCGACAAGGTTGCGTTCATCAGGCAACTGTCACCTTGTCTTATCAATATGGTCGCTCGTTGGTATGGCTTGACGACCTGTCTCCAGAGCGTGATCCCCATTCGTATGACCTGTGTGAGCAGCATGCCGGCAGAACAACGCCTCCATCGGGCTGGCATCTAGAAGACCGCCGCCAGCGGGTACATACATACGATTCTCGCCGTCTCGCCGGCTGAAATGAACTGGTCTCCACCAATAGTGCGTAGCGGTTGGTCCGCACTGCGGTGGTGGGCGCTGTCCTACCTTGCCTCCAATCTTGCCTCTGCTGTTGTTGTGTCTGTCACAGGTCACGCAGACGATGAAGTTGCATCAATACCCATTTGGGTGACTTTTGTTGGAGCACTAGTTCTGTGGTCGGTTCAGGTGTACTTGTTCCCCCTACGTGTGAATCCATATTTATTTCAACCTATAAGGCGGATAAGGGAATGGTTTACAGCACGGGATTTTCTCCGTTTCATTCCACTTGGTATCGCAGGACAATTGTTTCTCGTGAACATTGTTAATTGGCCGCTCTCAAAAATTTGGCCAGACACTTTTTCATTCGATGAAGTCTCACAACGTGCCAACGACATCACGTCAACTGCGCCCGGACTATGGGCAATTGTGCTGGTTGTCATAGTGGTGATTGGTGCGCCGGTTATTGAAGAAATTGTGTATCGAGGCACATTGCAACCAGCACTTGAGTCGGTGGCTGGACGGAATGGTGCTCTCTTGCTCACCGCGGCACTCTTTGCGGCTATTCATCTTGAGCCGGTGGAACTTCCTGGTCTTTTTGCCTTTGCGTTGGTGCTTGGTGTTGTTCGGCAACGCACTGGCAGACTGGGGCCCGCGGTGATTACGCACATGGCGTTCAATTCTGCCGGACTCGTTCTTGTCGCCCTTACATAGGACTCACATGGAATCTTCAGAAAATATGGATGTTGTTGTGGACGGCGAGCAATCACTCGACGCTCCCCACTCAAAGCTGTCGCTGTGGTCTGAAACTTTTCGCTCAATGAGTACCACGGCTGTTGTTCTTGGTGCTGTTCTGATTGTTTTGTCCATTGTGCATCCAGACCTCATTCTGAAATCCAACACCCCAACGGGGGGAGACATGGGAGCTCACGTGTGGGGTCCTGCTTATTTGCGCGATGTTCTCTTGCCTCACTGGCGTCTCACGGGTTGGAGCATGGATTGGTACGCAGGTTTACCCACGTATCGCTTCTACATGGTGGTGCCGGCGCTATTCATCGTGTTTTTAGATTTTCTCTTGCCATACGGAATTGCTTTCAAGATCGTTGCTGTCAGTGGTCTCCTCGCATTGCCGTTGTGTGCTTATGCGATGGGTCGGTTAGCAAAGCTTGCGTATCCATTACCGGAACTCTTGGTGGCCGGATCTCTTCTCTTTTTGCTTGATGAAAGCTTCACGATCTATGGCGGAAATATTGCATCAACAATGGCGGGTGAGTTTTCACACTCAATAGCTCTTGCATTCGCAGTTATTGGCTTGGGTGCATTTGCACGGGGTCTTGAAGACGGGAAGTATCAGGGCTGGGCAGCGCTTTTCATCGCTCTTTCTGCCGTGAGTCACGGAATTGTGTTGTTATTTGTCTTTGGTGGAGCTGCTGTCATGGTGGCGCTACGACCAGACAAGCAGCGTTTGAAATTTGGGATCACCACTTTGTTGTGTTCCGTGATGTTGTCTGCATTTTGGGTATTGCCGTTTCTTGGTGGTCACGCATTTATGACCGACATGAAGTACGGATCTGAGCCAGGTGGCGGCTCATTCAAAACCATGTGGGATATGTACTTTCCCTTGAACTCAACTCTTGATCTGATCCTTGTGTTGCTCTCCGCTGCCGGATTCATTGCATCAGTGAAGAAAAAGCGCCATCTGGGTATTTGGATGGGCGTGTACACCATCATTCTCATGATTGGTGTGAAGGTTGCTCAGGGTGGATTGCCTGTCATTGGTCTGTTATGGAATCCTCGCGTTCTGCCCTTCATCTATTTGTTGAGGTACATGCTTGCCGCTATTGGGTCTTATGAAGTTCTCATCTTTTTGCGAGACTCATTTTTCTTGCGAAAGAACTTGGGCAAGGAGATCCCAGAACTCACATTGAATAACAAGACCTCGTTCCTCTGGGTATTTGTAGTTATCAGCCTTCTTGTTATTGGAGTGAGGTATCAAACGCTTCCCTTTGCATCGCTTTCCACGTCTGGTGCTCAACAGCGTTACGGGTGGGGGCCAATTAATTTCCCAGCGTCCCGCGCATTCTCTGATGGTTGGGCTCGTTGGAATTTTGAAGGATACGAAGGTAAGACAACGTGGCCTGAGTATCGAGATGTTGTGAAAACGATGTCCACACTTGGCAATGATCCTCAACACGGTTGTGGACGTGCGCTGTGGGAAAACAATGGAGACCTCAACAAATACGGAACAACGATGGCACTGATGTTGTTGCCCTATTGGACAAAAGGCTGCATCAGCTCAATGGAGGGTCTGTACTTTGAGGCAGCGGGCACCACTCCCTATCACTTCATTTCTGCAGCAGCATTGTCAAAACAAAGTAGCAACCCCGTACGTGAACTTCGGTATGACAACAACGACGCTGCAAAAGGTGTTGCCTACATGCGCATGTTGGGGATTCGATACTTTATGGGTTACACGCCAGAAGCCATTACAGCAGCGCAAGCACAAACCGACCTAGTAGAGGTTGCAACCTCGGGTCCCTGGCATATTTTTGAGATCGTCGATACAAAACTTGTAGAAGCATTAGATGTACAACCCGTTGTTGTGAACAAACGTGATGGTGATCAGCGTGAGCGATGGCTGGAAATTGGCTCATCGTATTTCCAGCACAACTCTGAATGGGCTGCACTGCCTGTTGCAGATGGACCAACAGAGTGGCAACGAATTGATGTTGCCCCCGACCTTTCACGAAGAGTAGGTGTAGCTGGTGAAGCCGGGCGCCAGGTTGACATCGTGAAGCCAACTCAAGGAACCAGTATCAAAAAGGTGAACATCAACCCAGTTGAAGTCACAAATGTCAAACTCAACAATGAGTCAATTTCATTTCGTGTGAACAAAATAGGTATTCCTGTACTTGTCAAGGTGAGTTATTTCCCTAACTGGACAGTAAAAGGAGCAGAAAGTGTGTACCGCGCTGCTCCAAACATGATGGTTGTGGTTCCCACTGAGAAAGATGTTGTCTTGTCATATGAACCTTCTGGTATTGATAGGGGCGCATATGTGATCACATTCATTGGAATTGTGTGGGTGGCATATATGTTCCGCCGCCGATTCCGCTATGGCGTGGGACTACCAGCACTTTCTTCTGTAGTAGGGCAGGACTCATCAGTATCAACTTCTCAAGAAGACCCTGCCGATAATCTCTGATCCTGTGAATACAGACCCCGCAGTTCTTGATGAAATCGTCAAGGCGTATGACGTGCGGGGGACAACTCCGGACCAGATGAATGAAGAAGTTGCGTTTGCGCTTGGAGTTGCTTTTGCAGATTTCACACGTGAGCCAACAGTCTTGGTTGCGCGGGATATGCGAGTGACTGGCGAGGCACTTTCTCAATCTTTTGCAGAAGGTGCTATGTCTCGTGGAGCCAGTGTGGTTGACCTGGGACTTGCGAGTACAGACCTGATGTATTTTGCTGCCGGCTCCTTGGGCGCTCCCGGCGCGATGTTCACGGCATCACATAACCCAGCTCAATACAACGGCATTAAATTTTGTTTGTCCGGAGCGCGTCCCGTTGGTATCGACACTGGCTTAGCCGCCATTAGAGACGATGCAAAGAAAGTGATGAGCGGATCTGGGCCAGGTTCTGTGGCCACCGTGGGTACATATTCACAGCGAGACATGTTGCAACAATTTGCAGATCACGTGGTGTCGTTTGTAGACACCTCGGCAATTTCGCCGATGAAAGTGGTAGCTGATACGGCAAACGGAATGGGCGGATTAATCGTCCCAGTGGTGTTTGAACGTTTGCCCATGATTGATCTTGAGGTCATGTATCCAGAACTCGATGGAACATTTCCAAACCATCCGGCAGATCCCATTCAGCCTGCCAACCAACGTGATCTTCAAGCGCGAGTGATGAGTGGCAATTTTGATCTAGGACTCGCATTTGATGGCGATGCAGATCGAGTATTCGTTGTTGATGAAAAGGGAAGAGGGTTATCAGGCTCTACAACAACTGCAATTTTGGCTGCAGGTGTTTTGCGCGTGCATCCTGGCGCCACTGTTCTTTATAACTTGATTTGTTCTCGTTCTGTACCTGAAGTAATCACAGAGAACGGTGGAGTAGCTGTGCGCACAAAAGTCGGTCACAGCAATATCAAGCAAGTCATGGCAGAAACGGGAGCAGTGTTTGGTGGTGAACACAGCGCTCACTATTACTTTGCTGATAACTATCGTGCAGACTCCGGAATCATTGCAACCATGTTTATGTTGCAAGAGATATCTCGTGCACAGAAACCACTATCTGAATTTCGTGCACCATTCGAGAGATATGAAGCAAGTGGTGAAATCAATACCAGCGTGGCCAACATTCAAGATGTACTGAATGCGGTTTCTGAGGCCTATAGCGGCAAACCTCAAGACTGGGTGGACGGTCTCACAATTGACTGTGGTCAGTGGTGGTTTAATTTGCGCCCATCGAATACAGAACCTCTGTTACGCCTTAACCTTGAAGCACCAACTCGATCCGAGTGTGACGACCACGTTGCAGAGGTTTTGTCTCTTGTGACATCGGTCTGACCTGATAGGAAGTACCCATGCGTATCGAAGAACCGCTTCTCCACATCCTGGCTTGTCCTGAAGATAAAGGTCCGTTGTTTTATGTGGAGTCAGAGTCAATCCTGTACAACCCAAGGCTGAAAAGGTCATATCCGGTTGTGGATGGCATTCCCGTGATGTTGATTCAGGAGGCGTCTGCTGTGAGCGATCAGGAGCACGCACGTATTCAACAGGTCATTGAATCTCACGGCATCAAACCAACATTCTCTCGCTAACACTCAAGTAGGCTGTTCTCCGATCGGGCTGATCAGAGCGGTGCCAGTGGGCCCCGGCCCCGTCATTCATCAGATCATCCCTAGGAGTTTTCATGTCCTCTATTGCCCAACGTCGCGATTATCGCGTCGCAGACCTCAGCCTTGCTCCGTTCGG
>JALRGJ010000097.1 GCA_023253435.1 Ilumatobacteraceae bacterium
CTGCAAAGCCAGCCGACTGACCAACCAGAGTGACAGTAATTGCCGAAATAGTTCTTGAGGCTCGACCACCGCAATAGTCCGCAACTCCATAAACAGTTGCAGCACACAGCGCCAAAATAATTTCCACGTATCCCTCAGTGCCTTAGTGGTGGGCACGACGGGACTCGAACCCGGGACCTCTACCGTGTCATGGTAGCGCTCTAACCAACTGAGCTACGCGCCCAAAAAATGGACATCCCCACTCTACAGGGGCTTCAGTCTGAGACTCACCTCGTTAGCAAGGAGCCGACCATGGCGAGTCAGTACAACACGTTCACCTTGCACTTCCACAAGGTCTTGCAGCGCATCTGTATCAAGAGTTCCTACGGGCACTCCCTGGGAAGTACGTAACGACAACTCCAATGCTTCTCTTTTTCGGACATCAATATCCAGAACTTCATCGGCGGCGATGGGTGATTCTCCTGCCTCAATGCACGAGATGTATCTATCGGGAGTTCTCACATTCCAATATCTTCTTCCGTTGTGATGTGAATGAGCAGCACAACCAAAACCTGCGTAATTGCCTTGGCTCCAATACACCTGGTTATGACGGCACTCTTGTCCTGGCAGAGCCCAATTTGAAATCTCGTAGTTAATGAATCCATGCGCAGTGAGTAAGTCATCCACAATCACGTACTTGTCTGCTTGATCATCATCATCTGGATAACGCGATGGATCATCGGCAAGGGGTGTTCCGGCCTCCACTGTTAATCCGTATGCAGAGATATGTTCAGGCTTCAGAAGAAGCGCTTGACTCACGGTTTGTGCCCAATGGTCATGTGTTTCACCATGGACCCCGTAGATGAGATCTAAATTGATGGATGCAATGCCCGCCTCTCTTGCATAGCCAACTGCTCGCTCTACATTGTCCGGATCATGAGTTCGATTCAGAGATGCCAAAACCGACGGCACCATTGATTGCACCCCCATGCTGATTCTGTTTACTCCTGCATCCGCGTAAATGCGCATCATTTCAAGCGTGACATCATCTGGATTGCACTCAACTGTTATCTCGGACGAGTGACGTACAGGAATTGACCTCACAATTCTCGCCAGTTCTGTTGGGGTAAGCCGAGTAGGCGTTCCTCCACCAAAAAAAATCGTGTCGGCTACTTGTAAACCTTCTGCAATGCTGCGTTTGATATCTGCCACAACTGCATCAACATACGAGACCATAAGGTGATCTCTGTCTGTCCACGTGGCAAATGCGCAATAGTCACATCTGTGCTTGCAAAACGGGATGTGTACATACACCCCAAACTCAGACATACATTCCCCTAGGCAGCCGGTGGAACAAAAAGCAAACCAAGTTCAGAAAGTTTGTCTCCTACGTTGTCCACCGGAACATCGAGCATCACTGCAATGGCTCGGGTGTCGTGAGCACGAACGGTGATCACTTTTCCGTTGAAATCCTGACGTTGCACTTGAATCATCCGAAGAAATCGCTCCAACATTTCAAACTGCTGCCCGGACATTGTGGACAGTTTGGCAACATCGATACGTAATTTTTTGGTGACAGCCCCAGCCCCAGATCCGTCATCAATGGATTGCGACTCTCTTGGCAGCAACTGCTCAATAGTGATTCCATAAAACCGAGCCAGCCGCTCCAAGCGAGGAACGGAAATTGCACGCTCGCCCCTCTCATATGCGCCAAGAACAGATGCTTTGAATTCGCTCTCACTGTTGGCCTCAACGTCAGATAGCGACCACTGTTTTTGTTGGCGAATACGTCGTAATCGCTCACCCACAAGACGGGTAAAGGGAGAATCTTCTAAGAGTTCGTCGTCTGTATATGAAGCCATATCACCACCCAGTGTGGTTCATTCAACGCCGCCAGTGTGCGACCATGCGAGCAGCCCCCACCATTGCAGCTGTTTCCGCCCGCAATATGGAGGGTCCGAGGTCGAGGTGAGCCTGGGCTAAAAGTAATTCGTTCGGGGAGAATCCGCCCTCGGGGCCAATCACCAACGTGGAGACATCCTCTAATTGGGCATTGCCACCTGGCTCAGCAAATGCCACACCAGCGCCAGTGAAACGAGCGAGAGGGATGGGCCCTTCCAACATGGGCAAAAACACTCGTCGCGATTGCATGGCCCCAGCACGAATGATGCGTGAGTAGCGCTTCATAATCTGATCGATCTTGGATGACTGCCAACGGACCACACTTCGTTCCACAGGTTGAAGGATGCAAATACGGTCGATACCAATCTCCACCAACTTCTCCACCACTAAATCTGTACGGTCACCCTTTATGGGTGCAATAGCAACGACCAATTCCGGCTGAGGAAGCTTTTCAAAGTGAACTTCACCGACGGGAACGACGCCTTTGCCTTTCCACTCGCCCATCGCCCATGCACCCCGACCATCTGAACATGACACTGATTCGCCATCTTGCAGTCGCAAAACAGCGGACAGGTGATGCGCATCGTCAGAAGTTAAGACTGGTGCACTTGGATCATCAACAAAGACATGCGCAGATGAATGTCGGAGTTCTTCGTTCACGAAAAAGCCGACTTGATTTTTGAGAAGAGTTTCTTGTCGGCAGTAGCAACTTCTTCACCAGTAAGTTGGGCGTACTGACGTAGCAAAGCCTCTTGTTCCTCAGACAATTTTGTTGGTACTCGGACAAGCACACGAACTCGAAGATTTCCTTTTCCTCGACCATTGAGATGTGGGATACCCCTCCCCTTTGCCACAAACTCAGTGCCATGTTGTGTGCCAGGGGGAACTACTAGATCGAGTTCTCCATCGAGCGCCTCTAAGACGGTGTGCACACCTAACGACGCTTGAACGATGGAGAGATGGAGATCGAACACTAAGTCATCGTCTACTCGAATGAAGTCTGAATGAGTTGCCACGGCAATGTGAACAAATAGATCACCTGCAAGACCACCGCGAGCACCAGCTGCGCCTCTGCCGGTGAGTCGCAGAGTTTGACCGCTGCTGATTCCTGCAGGAACGTCAACCGTGTAGGACTCTTTTGAGGAAATGCGACCTTCTCCAGAACATTTTGAACATGGAGTAACAACAACTTCACCAATACCCCCACATCGACCACACGGAGCGGTGGTGACCATTTGTCCGAGCATGCTCTGGCGAACTCGTCGCACTTGGCCCGCACCGTTGCAGTCGGTACACGTCACAGGTTTAGTGCCAGCACCAGCCCCTGATCCTGAGCATTCTGCGCATGTCACCGCCGTGGGTACTTCAACAGTCACTTGAGTGCCAAACATGACACCTTCAAGATCAATTCGGGCAGTGACCTCTAGGTCTTGACCACGTGGTGGCCCTGCTTGTTGCCGGCCCCCACCAAATCCACCGCCGCCAAAAAATGCTTCAAAAATGTCACCAAGACCGCCAGCACCAAATGGATCTCCTCCACCAGATCCACCAAGTCCCTGCTCACCAAAACGGTCATACCGAGCTCGCTGCTCAGGGTCAGACAACACTTCGTATGCACGACTCAACTCTTTGAACTGCTCTTCAGCATGTGGGTCATCTGGGTTTGCATCTGGATGCAATTCTCGAGCGCGCTTACGATACGCACGCTTGATGTCGTCTTGGCTGGCATTTTGGGAGACCCCAAGAAGCGCATAGAAGTCCTGACTCATGATGCGCCCTCTGACAAATGTTTCCCTAATTGCTCACTCACTACTTCCACTGTATTCAGTGCTTGCGGATAATTCATTCTGGTTGGTCCCAATACTCCAACCGTTCCCACAACATCACCATCTGCAATCACTGGAGACACCACAACAGAACACGCCGATAATTGTTCAATTCCGTGTTCGGCGCCAATAGCAACAGAAAGACCTCGATCAAGAAGATCTTGTAGCAAGGTAACCACTACAAACTGTTGCTCAATAGTGGTTAAAACATCACGAACAACATCAACAGCATCGAATGCATTTGCAAGAGAAGCCGCGCCGCCCACAAAAACTGGTTTGTCTTTCTTGTGTCGAGACAATGCATTCAGTGTTCCAAAACAAACTGCGTCTATGTGCGCATCATTAGTAGAGGGAACCGTATCGATATCACCGAGGGATTTACTGACAAGTACGCGCGATAAATGAGTGACAGCAAGAGCTATGTGATCTTCTGTGATGTCTTCTGAGATTTGAATGGTTTCACTCTCCACGCTGTGGTTGGACAGCACCACGACAACGGTTGCTGTGCGTGGAGTGACCCTACTGATGTGCAGTGCGCGTACGGTAGTGGCCTCTACTTCTGGGCCAACAACTACCGCTGTGTGATGAGTGATATTTGCCAACAGAGTTGTGGTCTGGCGCAAGAGATCTTCCATACGACCATGTGCCGCATTGAAAAAATCACCAACCTGAGACGCCTCGTCTTTGGTTAATACGCCCTCGGGTGAAATTGAGTCGACGAAGTGTCGGTACCCCTTATCCGTGGGAATGCGCCCGGCCGAAGTGTGAGGTTGAGCGAGATATCCCTCTTGCTCAAGGGTTGCCATTTCATTACGGACTGTCGCCGACGACACCTTGACGGAGGGCAGATTGGCAATATGGGTTGAACCAACAGGCTGGCCAGTAGCCACATATTCCTGAACCACAGCTTTCAGAATTGCTGTCTTACGCTCGTCCAACATGAAATTGAATTTTACTTTCCACTGACGATTTTGTAGCGGGACAACGCTTCAACTCTCTCGGCACCATGATCAACCATCGGCGCGGGATAATTCTCAGGAGCAAGAAGACCTAACGAAGCCGGGTCGTGAATGTCTGAGTCACTGAGGCCTGCGATTTCTGGCACCCACTGACGCAGGTAGGCCCCCGTGGGATCAAATTTGAGGCTTTGCGAGGTGGGATTAAAGACTCGAAAAAATGGCGATGCATCTGTGCCAGTGCCAGCTGTCCATTGCCAACCGTGGGCATTGGAGGCAAGATCACCATCGATGAGGTGATCCATAAAGAACTTGGCACCCCATTGCCACGGCAGATGGAGATCTTTCACCAGGAAACTGGCCACGATCATGCGAACACGATTATGCATCCAACCGGTTGCGAGCATCTGCCTAATGCCAGCATCAACAATGGGATATCCGGTATTGCCTTGACAAAAAACGCGAAACTTTTCCTCCGCTTTTTTTCCGGTATCTGAAACCAGTGCATCCATTTTAGGTTGCAAGTTTTTCCACGCTGTTTCTGGTTGATGGAATAACACATCTGCATAAAACTCACGCCAAGCGATCTCACTCTTGAAGTGATCTGCACCAGAGTGT
>JALRGJ010000098.1 GCA_023253435.1 Ilumatobacteraceae bacterium
GGCACTACGTCTGCGTCTGCGCAACGCAACAGGAAGTATTAACGCAATTGCAATGGCGCTCAGTAACGGGATCGAGATGATCCATGCAATCGGCGCACCACCAGAGTCATCTCCAATGGCAACCGATAATGAGAAGGTGAGATCTTCTTCCCTTGCGGTTCCCGCCAACACCACTTCATGGTCTCCCGATTCCACAGACTCAGGAATTTCATAAGCAGCCGACAAGTTTCCTGCAGAATCAATCTTTGACTTACCAAGAAGAATTGGATCAGAGTACAACCGAACTTCAACACCACTTCCCGAATCAAAACCATCAACGTCAACCGTGACTGAATCTAAAACATCAAGACGGAGTCGACCATCAGCATCAAGTGGAACTTTTCCGCCGTCTTTTGCTGTGGCCCAGATACGCGCAAGAATCGGACCCACTTTCACCGTCAATTCATTGTTTTCGCGCGTAATTGTTCCTTGAATCTTCTTACCTTGATAGAGAACCGCCGCTTCACCCACCTCAACTTCTGGCAGCTCAAGTGCACTGAGTTTGGGCAGAGTTGAGGTAGTAGTTGTTGGCACAGTGGTAGATGGGCCAGCCATTGCCCCCGTTTGGGTATTTGGTTGAGTGCCAGAGTTTCTTGGTGTCAACGTTGTTTGGGTTCCACCATTTGTGGTCACTTGGGTATTGGAAGTGACCGTGGTGCTGGTTTGAGAGTTTGACCCAAGTACAACCGTTGTAGTGGAAGTTCCAGACGCCCCAGAGCTAATGGTCGTTGTTGAGGACGATGGCACGGTAGTCGTGGTTGTGGTTGTAGTCGTAGTAGTTGTAGTCGACGCAACATTGATGGAAACAGACGTGGCACTGCTTGCAGACGATGGTCCTGTGTTGAGAGCAACGTCGGTAACAGAGTTAGCCCCTAGACGAGCAACAACTGTTCCATCTCCCGTACACACAACGGTGACAGTGATAGAAGAGTTTGTTGAGGTTTGAGAAGGTGTAAATACACACCCGGTTGCAGTTCCGGTGTTCGAAAAGTCTCCTCGAGCAATGCCTGAAACTGCTTCACTAAATGTGAGCGTGTACGTCAGAGTGCGTGAAGACGAGGGGGTTGATGGAGAAGTCCATGTGGCAGTTGGCGTTGAACCATCAAATGAGAAACCACTGAAGGCCTGCAGAGTGGGATACCCATCATTAACGCCAGCGGCGATGGACCACACCGTAGAAAAATCCCAGTTTGTATACGTATTTTGATCTTTCATCTGCAAAGTGGTTTTACCTGTTGCACCGCACCGCGTAGTTGAGCGGCCTGTTGATTGAGTATCCCAATAGGTGCTCGTACATGCAGGGGAATATTGAACGTCTCCAGCGACGCCATCACCTAAATTCATCGTTGCGGTAGTCGCAACATACGAATTAGTGATCGTTCCACTCCCTCGAGAGGTAAGACCACCAAATGAGGAGTTTGTCGATGCCTTTCGATACAGAGTTCCTCGGAAGTATGAATTACTGATTGAGTAGCTACTCAGACCAACAAGGCCACCTACTCTGCAAACACCTACGACCTCAGCAATAGAAAAAGACTCAACAACCCTTAAGTAATCTCCTGAGCCGACGAGTCCACCAGAGCCAGAGTTGCAGGACTGGGTGGTGTTTTCTACTGTCCCAGTGGAATAGGACCTATACATGCGGTCATTTGTTCCGCGAGCCCATCCCAGAACTCCACCAACTACGTTTCCTCCCACAACAGTTGCCGAAGACCAAGTATTCGCTATCTCTAGGCCACCTGCATTCGTTTGCCCCACAACGCCACCAGTTGATGAACCAACTCCGGACACTGTGCCAGTGGTGTATGAGTTAACCACGCCCTGACTGGAGTTATACGACGCCCTGGACAACATGCCTGCAAGGCCACCCACATAACTGTGTCCGGACACAGAAGCGGAGGAGGACGAAGACGTAATGAGGACCTCATAGTTATAGGACTGATCACCAAGATCTCCCACGATTCCGCCCACATAACTACTTGTGGACTGCCCCACAACTTCACCATCTGTGTGAATTGAAGTAAAAGCGCACGATGCACAATCACCCACTAATCCACCGAGATAATTCTTGCCCGTCACACTGAGGTTAGTTGTAGAGATGTTTGAAAAATTTTGAGCGATGGGTGTAGCAGGAGCATTTGCAACCGCTGCAGAACCAACTAAAACTCCGGCGTAATCATGAGTTGATGTCACAGTGGCATTAGACAGTGTGACATCTTGAAAGCTTGCTCCAAAAGTTCGGGCAAACATTCCACAGAAATATGTTGTGCAACTAATTGACACATTTGAAATAGTGAAGTTGTCCCCGTCTAAGACGCCGCTGAAATAGGTTGTCCCATTCATCAAAGGAGTAAACGCACTGGCCGAGCAGTCGATATTTGCTGTCAAAACATAGGACTTAGAGAGATACGTAGTGGTGTCATCAATTGCTCTCAGGTCAGCGCAGTTGGCAATTTGATAAGGATCATTCGATACACCTGTGCCTCCACTAAACGGACCAACAGCAAGTGCTTCCGGAGTCTGAGATACCACTACGCCCACCAGGGCCCAGGCCACCATAAAAATTGAAACGGCAAAAGTGGAAAGTTTTTTCAGCCCCATGTAGAAAAAGTATACTCAGCGGTAAACGCTGAAATATGGGGTTTCTGAGCTTGTACTGGGTTATTGACCCACCAGCATTGCTCTGATGCCAAGACCCATCAGAAACAGACTTCCGCCTCCATAGAGCAAATAGACACGACCTTTGAGTTGATGCCTATATGAATAGATGATGGCAATAGCCATGATGGCAACAAACCCATAAAACGCGTGAAACTGAGGAAATTCAAGTTTCTCCCTGTTCACCAAGATCACACCAAGTGTGACCTGTACAAAAATGGTGAACTCAGCCACCCCAACAAACCACCACAGTGCACGTGACCGCAAGGGAGTGAGTTTGTGAGCAGCTAACGACCACAGTCCTGCAAAGCCGTTGCTGATAATGGCAACCCATGCCCAAGAGGTGTGGATATCGAGAAGAGCTGAAGCAATCACGTCTTGAATCTAGTCCCCTTCAGCCCAAAACACCTGAGCTATCGAATGAGAGTGTTGGGATCTTGTCCGCCAATTTCCACTAGTGATAACTCACCGGAGTTATTGGTTTCAAAAATTGTGACAGAGCAATTATCGAGGCTCACGCTCATCACTCTGTCATCACCCGTCACTGAACCAATTACTGCGTTGATCGCAATGAAGTGACTAAAGATCACGGTGTCATCTTGTAATTTCGATACCGCACTCACAATGGAGTCTCGATACAACGCGTAATGGCTTCCGCTTCGCTCTGCAACTTCTGCCCATGTGCCAGCCATCGCCTCACGTAACCATTCCACCCTTGTTTCTAATGAGTATCCCTCGGGTGAAGGAATCTCACCTACTCGCGGTTCGATTGTTACGGTTTGCTTCCAAGCTGTGGCCAAAGGAAATGCAGTTTGCTGACAGCGCAATAGCGGACTCGACATCACGGGCAAAGGCCCCAATGCAGAGAGTTGAGACGCCACTGCTAACGCTTGACTTCTCCCAAGTTCATCAAGAGCTGGATCGGGATCTACGTTCCATCCCGCTGCAGCCCTACCGTGCCTCACCATGTACACACGCGTCATTCAAAAATCCATCCGTCACGCATGGGATTTCGATCACCCGGTTCAATAAACCACTCATAACCAAATTGGTCAGTGAATCGTTCAGGTGGCATCTGCATAAAGAAGCTGGTGTCTGAAAGTTGGCTTGCGTGACACTTCATTGCATCACGCTTTTTCATTGCAAACTCGCGCACGTCAACTTTTATATTGATTTCAGACTCTAAGGATCCCATTGGGTTACCGTCATCCGCCGGACCATCTGGATCAAAACCGTCGTCGGGGCCAAGCAACCCGGCGGCACGTGCAGCCTCAATTCCCCTCCGAATCTGATCCCGATTCATCGTGCCCTCAATGACCCGCACTGACGGATACAACTCTTTTGCTCTGTGCCCAACTTTGTGCACCATGATGTGATCTGGGTGACCGTATCCACCGTGCCAGTCGTAGGTGGTGAGAACATCAGCGTTCTCTTCTTTCAATATCTCGGCCAACTTGTGCGCTGCTTCATCGAGTGATGCATTGCAAAATGCTTCGGATGCAGTGTTTTGCTCCCAACCCGTCATTCCACTATCTGCATAACCAAGCCATGCAACGCGATGAATGCCAAGCACTTGTGCCGAGGCCAATGTTTCCTCACGACGGCGCTCAATGAGTTGCTCAACAGTGGTCACTCCTTCAGTTAACTCACCATGATCACCGTTGGTAGCCACCACAAGTACTACTCGATGACCCTCCGCAGCGGCCCGAGCAATAGTTCCGCCAGTCCCAATGCATTCATCATCAGGGTGTGCATGAAAGCAAACAAGTGTTGCCACTACGCCTGCTTTGCAGCGCCACTAGCGATGAGTGCGTCAACGTCTTTGACGCCCCATGCCTTGAGCACCTCAGCGGTGTGCTGGCCTGCATGTGCTGGTGGCAAAACAACCTCTGGGACTGTGCGGGAAAATCGAGGAGCAGGTGCTGGCTGTGTTTTGCCAGCAAACTCAATGAAAGTTTTGCGCTCAACATTGTGCGGGTGAGCGGCAGCTTCGCTCATGGTGAGCACAGGAGCAAAACACACATCGGTTGCTTCCATAATGCTGCACCATTCATCACGAGTTTTCTCTTTCATGACTTCAATGAGGCGTTCCTTCAGGCGTGGCCATTGAGTCATGTCCATCTGCTTTGCAAACTCCGGATCTCCATCAAGACCAGTGAGCCTCATGAGTTCTGCGTAGAACTGTGGCTCAATAGAGCCAAGTGACACCCACTTTCCATCTTTGGTTTCGTAGGTGTCGTAGAAGTGTGCGCCGGTATCAAGAAGGTTTGTACCAGGGGCATTTTCATTGAACATTCCGGTTGATTTCATTGACCAGAACATGGTCATCAACACAGCTGTTCCATCAACCATTGCTGTGTCACACACTTGACCTTTTCCAGATTTCATAGCCTCG
Source organism: Ilumatobacteraceae bacterium (assembly GCA_023253435.1). GTDB lineage: Bacteria > Actinomycetota > Acidimicrobiia > Acidimicrobiales > Ilumatobacteraceae > UBA2093. The sequence continues at coordinate 5,093 of JALRGJ010000098.1, forward strand.
AGGAGTCCACACACCATTCCGTATGCAAGGAACATTCCGCCACCGCCAAAGTCGCCTACCATGTTGAGAGGTGGAGTGGGCTGACCGTTGACACGTGCAAAATGCGCGAGTGAACCAGCAAGCGCAATGTAGT
>JALRGJ010000099.1 GCA_023253435.1 Ilumatobacteraceae bacterium
TGGACCCATCCAGTAGCGCTCTACTTCTGGATCAACAAATGATTCAGTATTTGTTGGGTCGAGATAACGCATCTCGTACCAGCATGATCCCGCCCATTGAGGCATGACGTTTACTTCACGCTTATATTGCTGTGGTCCGTCACCAAGATCCATGGTGACTGTTGTCCAGTCGGTGACGCGTGCGAGAGGAGGAATTGGGTCACTCGTTGCATCGTCCGGATCTAGTGCGGTGGGTTTGAAATCTGCAAGTTCTGGAAGTAACACGGGAAGCGCAGATTCAGGAACTGCGTGGGCGTTGCCGTATGCGTCGTACACAATGGGAAAGGGTTCACCCCAGTAGCGCTGGCGAGAGAACAGCCAATCACGAAGACGATATGTGGTGGTGGGTTCGCCGTGTCCGTTTGATTTCAGCCATTCATTCATCCGTGACTTCGCATCGGCAATTGAATCAAGACCGTTCAGGCTGAGAGTGGTATTTGATGAGTTGATGTACTCACCATCGCCAACAAATGCCTCTGGCCACTGGGAACAGTCCGAAGTTGGTTGAAGTGAGTGTGATGCAAACCACTCGTGAGGTGGCATTTGGGTTGCCGTGATATTCAAGTTGTAAGCACGGGCAAATTCAAAGTCTCGTTGGTCGCCACTTGGTACAGCCATAATGGCGCCAGTTCCATAACCCATCAAGACATAGTCGGCAATGTAAATGGGGATCTGATTGCCTGATACTGGGTTTGTTGCCATCGCACCAATGAAGACACCGGTCTTTTCTTTGGTGTCGTCCTGGCGCTCTTCATCTGCCTTAGCCGCTGCAACCGCACGATATGCCGTGACTTCAGACTTGGCATCTGGGGAAGTGAGTGAATCCACCATTGGGTGTTCTGGCGACAACACAAGGAACGTTGCACCAAACAAAGTGTCTGGGCGGGTAGTGAACACCTCTATAGGTCCGGCGGGAGAGTTGAAAGTGACACGAGCACCTTCACTGCGTCCGATCCAGTTGCGTTGCATCAACTTGATTGCATCGGGCCAATCAAGTCGGTCAAGATCATCAACCAGACGATCTGCATAGGAGGTGATGCGCATCATCCATTGGCGCATGTTGCGCTTAAAGACGGGGTAGTTCCCAATGTCGGAACGACCTTCAGCCGTCACCTCTTCGTTTGCGAGGATGGTGCCAAGACCGGGACACCAGTTCACCGGGGCATCTGTGAGATACGCAAGCCTGTAGGAGTCGAGAACTTCGTGTTGTTCGTTAGATGAAAGTGATGACCATGCACGCCCATCCGTTGTGACTCGGGTGCCATTTTCAAATTCCGTCACCAGTTCATTGATACGGCGCGCCTTGCCCGTTGACTCGTCGAACCAAGCTCCGTGTACTTGTAAAAAGATCCACTGTGTCCATTTGTAAAACGCTTCGTCTGTCGTGCTGACGCTTCGACGTGCATCGTGAGCGAGTCCGAGACGACGTAATTGACGACGCATATTTGCAATGTTTGATTCAGTATTTACTCGAGGGTGAATTCCTGTTGTGATGGCATGTTGTTCTGCAGGAAGTCCAAAGCTGTCGTATCCAAGTGCGTGTAGAACGTTAAAGCCCTTCATTCTTTTGAAGCGCCCAAATACATCGGTTCCGATGTAGCCAAGTGGGTGACCTACGTGAAGACCAGCACCCGAGGGGTAGGGGAACATGTCGAGAACGAAGAGTTTTTCGCGCCCAGCAACCTTGGCGGAATCTGCGAGGGGACCAGCGGTGTTTGGGGCATGGAATGTTCCCTCCTGCTCCCAGTGGTCTTGCCAGCGGGACTCCATAGAGGCGGCAAGAGACGCTGTGTAACGGTATTTAGGTATTTTTCCTGCGGTAGAGGCGGATGGCACAGCGGAATCAGTCATGGCTGTGCCATCGTATAGGCGTGTCGAAACATCGCCCAAGGTCTAGGTCTCGTCAGCCAAAGGGCGGGTCATCTCACAGTTACCCAAGGACCGCTCGTTTGTCTGAGGTGCTTCGGGAGGTCATTGCAGAGGAGCTCATCAGAATTGAGGACGAACGCCTCGAGCTGGTCACGATTACGGCCATCGATGTTGACCCGGAAATGAACCGAGCGATTGTGTATTTCGACTCTATGTTTGGCGAGGAAGACGACGAAGCCGTGATTGATGCGCTCAACGATCATCGCCCACGAATGCAAGCCTCTATCAACAGGCAGATGCATGCTCGCAAGACACCAATTCTTTCATTCAAACCAGATGAAGTCATTCGTAGCGCGGCGCGCATTGAGGAATTACTGCGCAAGCAGCCAAACACCTCTCCCATCTCTGACGACGAGGAATAAAACATGGCCAGGAGACGGCCACCAGTAGTGCATGGACTTGTGCTGCTTGACAAACCAGCGGGCATGACGAGTCACGATGCGGTTTTTAAGTTGCGAGCACCACTTGGTGAAAAGCGAATTGGACATGCAGGCACGTTGGATCCCGATGCCACCGGATTGCTTGTAGTGGGAGTAGGGAATGTCACCCGCTTAATCCGATTCATGGGCGAGATGGACAAGACGTACTCGTGTGAGATTGTTTTTGGGAGTACAACAAACACGCTCGATGATTCCGGAATAGTTACTGAAACTTTCGATATGGCAGTACCCAATGTGGATTCACTTCGCGAGATCATCAAAAGTCGCTTTATTGGCGAGATCATGCAAATTCCTCCCATGGTGTCGGCTCTGAAAGTGGATGGAAAGCGATTACATCAACTAGCTCGTGAAGGTATCGAGATTGAAAGAGACCCTCGTCCGATCACGGTGTACTCATTTGATATCGAGCCCACTCATGACCCCATGGTGATTCGTGCACAGGTGAGATGCGGTGGTGGAACATATATTCGCTCGCTTGGTGCAGATCTTGGTTCTGCCATTGGTGGCGGTGCACATATTCGTGCACTGAGGCGCCACACCACAGGTCCCTATTCTGTCGATGAAGCAAGTTCACTGGATGCTCCCGTTCTGCTCCCACCTATTGAGGCGGTGCGAGGTATGCCCATTCACGTTCTCGATGATGAGGGCATCAATGATGTTCTCTACGGCAGAGTGCGAGAAGCATGGGATGGCAACGGTCCGTGGGCGGTCACAAATACATCGGGAGAATTGGTTGCCGTTTTTGAATTGTGGAAGGACCGAATAGCCAAGCCCACGGTGGTCTTTGGAGGCAGATAGCGTTTACAGCCGTGCAAGTGGTGACAGATCTCTCAACTTCGCCATGGCCGGACCAACGCGCGGTTGTGACCATCGGTGCGTATGACGGAGTGCACCTCGGTCACCGAGCAGTGATTGCTCACGTTCGTGAAGAAGCTCAGAAGGCCAACGCATTAAGTGTGGTTGTCACATTTGACCGACACCCAGCAAGCGTGGTCAGACCAGATGCCGCCCCAAAATTATTGACCAATGCGGAACAAAAACTTGAGCTGCTCCGTGAAACCGGAGTTGATGCGGTTGTTGTTGTGTCTTTTGATGAATTACAAGCAAAAGAAACTCCTGTTGATTTTGTGCAGCGGGTTCTTGTCAATTCTTTGCGTGTGAGCAAGGTCATTGTTGGATCAGACTTTCACTTTGGGCATATGAGGCAGGGCAATGTCACCCTTTTGCGAGAGATGGGTGAGCGATGTGATTTCACATGTGACCCATTGGTGCTCATTCCACGTGCCGATGGTGTAGACGAGCCTGTGAGTTCTACGGCTATCAGACGTGCACTTGCTGGTGGCGAGATAGACACAGCAAATCGCATGCTGGGGAGACCCCATGAGTTGCGGGGAGTTGTTGGTCAGGGTGATCAACGTGGGCGCACTATCGGATTTCCTACTGCCAACGTAGAAATTCCACGTGGTATGTGTTTGCCATCTGATGGTGTGTATGCCGGTATTTTCCGCAGGGCCGATGGGAATGAATATTCCACTGCAATCAATTTGGGTCGCCGACCTACTTTTTATGACAATGCGCAGACGTCTCTCTTAGAGGCATACCTGCTCGACTTCACTGGAGATCTGTACGGAGAAGAAGTGGCTGTGCAGTTTCTTTCGTTTCTACGTAGCGAGCGTCAATTTGGTGGCATCAACGAATTAAAAGATCAGCTCGCACTTGATATTGAACATGCCAGAAGCGCTGTATTGGCGCGCCGGGGAAAATAATTAGTGACCAGCTGCAGGAGACAGTAAGTCATAAGACGTATTGCGTTGCATCAGGTTTCTGCCAAGTGGTGCCACAATTTCGCTGAAGCGACCTTCGGTCATCATCTGGCCGTGATTTGCACCTGCAGCGCGTGAAATATTTTCATCCATCAATGTTCCACCAAGGTCATTGCAGCCCGCTTGTAGCAGTTGGGTTGCGCCCGACGTTCCGATCTTTACCCAACTCACTTGCACATTGTCGATAAGGCCGTTGTAGAAGATGCGACCAATGGAATGCATCAGAACATTTTCTCTAAAAGTAGGACCGCGTCGAGCCTTGCGTTGCAAATAAATGGGTGATGCCATGTGAACAAAAGGCAACGGAATGAATTCGGTGAATCCGCCAGTTTCTTTTTGCAGATCACGTGTGACCATCATGTGTTTGGCCCATGAATCTGGTTGTTCAATGCTGCCAAACATAATTGTGATGTTTGATTTCAAGCCAATACTGTGCGCTTGTCTGTGACACTCCAGCCATTCCTCGGTGTTGACTTTGTCACTGCAGATAACTGCCCTGATTTTGTCATCCAATATTTCCGCTGCAGTACCTGGCAATGATGCAAGACCGGCATCTTTGAGTCGTAACAAGTAGTCCCGTAAAGACTCACCATTTCGATGTGCACCCTCGGTGACCTCAAGTGCCGTAAAGCCGTGAACGTGCATGTCTGGCACTGCACTTTTCACCGCACGAGTGACGTCGATGTAGTAGTCGCCATCGAAGTCTGGATGAATTCCGCCCTGAAGGGTCACTTCTGTTGCGCCTAGTGCTGCTGCCTCAACTGCCCTGTCCGCAATGTCGTCAAGCGTGAGTAAGTAGGGAGTGCCACGTAAGTTCAAACTCAACGGGCCCTTGGAAAATCCACAGAACTTGCATTTGTAGGTGCAGACATTTGTGTAGTTGATATTGCGGTTATGCACCCATGTCACTGTGTTGCCAACGGCTCGAAATCGAAGCTCGTCTGCGTAATCGGCAATAAAGCC
>JALRGJ010000100.1:0-286 GCA_023253435.1 Ilumatobacteraceae bacterium
GAAGTACAAATGAGAATGCATGAGGGGATGTTCATCACCAATACAAAAGGGCCCCGAGCAATTTGCTCGAGGCCCTTTTGATCAGAAGTGATTACGACACGGTGTAGTTAATCCACACTGCCTTTGTGCTGCCATTTGATTGCGTAGCGCGAATCTTCACCTTGCAGGTGCCAGGTGCTGTCAATTTCAAGCGCTTGCGTGGCGACAGCGAGCACACACCTGCAGCATTTCGCAAACTCAATCGAATGCGAGTCACTGTCCCTTGCTTGATAACGAGACCCGCACA
>JALRGJ010000100.1:296-5174 GCA_023253435.1 Ilumatobacteraceae bacterium
GCGAGTTGTCGTACCGGCCTTCACAACTAAGCCTGCACAGGTTGCCACTTCACGGCGATACAACACCGTTGTCGATGCGACTTCGTTACACAATGGAGCAGCCTGCTTTGATTCAGCTCGATCATCAGGTGCGACATCTGGAACTTGCTCACCTGCTGCTTGCTCTGAACCGAGAACTGGGAACACGGGAATAAAGCGCGGTGGGTTATTGATGAGATTGGTTATTGCGCCCTGAAAATCACGAAAATCAGCCAGGGTGGTGCCCGCAGAAATAAGGATTCCGTCGTATCCACGAGGTGTACGACCATCAAATGACCCAGATGTAGATCCAGCCAAAACTGGCCATGAATCACTTCTCAGTGACATCCCGGTTGAGTAATCATCGCCACTTGTTCCAAGTTGACGTCGCACAAACATCTCACCAGTGGACCGAATTGATCCACCAATCATGTCGACACCACCACTCGAAGCCTGATTCCAAACACCAAATGTTGTTCCAAAAAAGAGAACATCTGTTGAATTTGGAGCTGGCTGTAAATCAGTAATCTCATCCCAGTCAGAAGTTCCAAAAGTGATGGTCCAATCAGCTACACCGTCTACCGTAAATCCACTAATGAGGGCATCTGCCTCACCTCGATTTGTGAATTTTGCAGTTCTACCAAGTGAATATCCACCAACATAGAAACGGCCGGATGTTTGAACCGCAAGCGAAGAAACCCTGTCGGCAGAGGTTGTACCCCACTGCATCGAATTAACAACAGCGGAGTTGTCCGAATTCAAGACGAACCAGAAGAAATCGTGGTCAGTCCGCAAATCTGATCGGGTTGGAACATTAAATAATTTTCCGTTTGTACTGCCGGCCACAAGAATCTTTCCGCTCGACAAAAACTTGATCTTTGATGGAAAGTCATTTCTGCTACCACCTACTTGGGTCGTTCTCACAACTGCGCCAGTACCGGAGTTAAGAGTGGTGACAACAACGTCAATCAGACCGCGCGAAGCGCCGCCCATTTGTCCGGTTGTTGAATACGCAACAGCGACCGTTGAAGCATTGACATCAAGATCAAAACCTACTTCTGAACCAGTTGCAGAAGCCAAGACTCGAGTCCACTTTTGAACGCCTGCTGCGTCGTAGCGTGTGACTCGTACATGATTCGGAGCCGAAAACTGTCGAAGCTTTTCTGTCGTTAATGCATACACGCTTCCATCGGGCCCAAGTGCAATTGCTTCAGCCCTTCTATCTTTCGTTGTGTCTTGAATGTGTTTCATCCATTGAACAGTGCCGGAGAGACTGATTTTGGATACGAACGCTGTCTTGTTGTATCCATTTGACACCAAGGTGACTGGACTATTTGCATCTGGCTTGCTTGTCGTTGTCCCAATGAAATACACATCATTTGTCTGACGATTAACAACTACGTCTTTCAGTTCTTCCGAGCCTTCACCTCGAACTGTGTGGTGCCAGTTACCCACGACAGCAGCAGCCGCTGCAGGTGAATGACCGGATACCACGGGAATTCCAACGGTGGCAACAATGGCCCATGTCAGTGCATTTTTGAATATTGGTCGCATGTCTTCCTCCAGAATGCTGATGGTTCAATGCCACAGGGCGTGTTGAAACACCAGTGACTGCTTAATCTGACGCAATCAGGAAGTCAAGAAGTTCCCGAATGGGGCCCATTTAATTCTCGTCAAGGACATCGTCTTGCCCCGAACTTCAATTCAGGTGCGAGACTCTGCGCCATGGTCTTGAAGAAACTCAACACTGTCTGGGTCTTTGGCGACCAGTTGAACCGTCAGATTGGGGCTATGGCGGCGGCCACGCCAGCCACGCACCGCGTTCTGATGATTGAGTCCAAACAGAAATTGGCCAGCCGTCCCTGGCATATTCAACGAGCCCATTTTCTTATTTGTTCTATGCGCCGATTTGCAGACGAGTTGAGACTGGAAGGTTTTGAGGTCGACTACCGCAGAAGTTCGTCAATGCGCACAGGCTTTCTCGATCACGTCACTGACCACTCCCCTTCAACAGTCGAGGTGACGGAGCCAAATAGTTACAGCGCACGACAACTTGTGATATCGCTGAATTGCACCGTTGTGAAGTCCAATCAATTTCTGTGTCACCCAGATGACTTTGAACTTTTCTCGGCAGGGAAGAAATCATTCAAGATGGAAGACTTCTACCGATGGCAACGTAAGCGGTTGAATTACCTCATGGACGGAGACCAACCAGTCTCTGGACAGTGGAACTTTGATGAAGACAATCGCCTTCCGCCACCGAAGACGGGCCACGACAGATGGGCAACACCACAACTGACTTCATTGGATGAAGTAGATCAACAAGTGCTGAAGGATTTGCCGAACAAAGTGTGGGGCAAAGTTCCCGATGGAACGTGGGCCACAACTCGCACTGGTGCGTTACAACGTCTTGACTATTTCATCACTCATCTATTGCCAGTCTTTGGTGAACACGAAGACGCAATGCTGAATTCAAATTGGCATCTCGCGCATTCGTTACTCTCGCCATATCTCAACAACGGGTTGCTTCTGGCACGCGAAGTCGCTGATGCGGCAGAGACAGCCTTTAGGGCCGGCAAAGTTCCCATCAATAGTGCTGAGGGTTTCATTCGACAAATCATCGGATGGCGCGAATACATCTGGAATTTCTATTGGCGCTACATGCCAGAATACGCAACTAGAAACTCATTGAACGCGACGAGGGAATTGCCGCCACTGTTCACCAAGCCATCGCTAACAAAAATGTCATGCCTCAACACTGTGCTACAAAACGTGGAGCAACATTCCTATTCTCACCACATTGAGCGCCTCATGGTCTTGGGCAATTTCGCTCTCATCTCTGGAGTTAATCCTCAACAATTCACTGAATGGATGTGGAATAGCTACATCGACGCCGCGGAATGGGTCATGGTTCCAAACGTTGTTGGCATGTCTCTATACGCCGATGGCGGCGTCCTAGCAACTAAGCCATACGCAAGTGGCGGTGCCTACATCGACCGCATGAGCAACCACTGCAAAGGGTGCGCGTATGACAGGAAGAAACGAGTTGGTGATGATGCGTGCCCTTTCACCAACCTGTACTGGGATTTCATGCTTCGTCATCAAGAGACATTCGTGAAGAATCCCCGTGTAGCTCGTCAAGTTCGTGCGGCCCAACAACTTTCCGACGTAAACGACGTTCAGACAACAGCTATGAACATTCTCAAGAAGCTTGATTCTGGAATTTTGTAGTTCCTATTCGGCAACGGTGTACGTGTTCTCAAATTCATCCTGGACAACGGTGGCATCGTTACCTGTGGTATCCGATATGAGTTCAGCATCAAGGATTCGCGAACGATACGTCCAGCCCGCAGGAAGATTCATCTTGCTACCCAGCGAATCAAGTGTTTCCAGTGAAATGGAGGGGTCAACCCCAAGGCACAGAGCTTGCATCACATACGACTTGCCGTCAGGGTTAACTAATTCCCATACTTTTGATCCTGCGTCCCAGAAAAATTGTGAACCGCGATTTACAAAGCGCTCTGTGTAAGGAACAGAACCTGGAGAATCCTTCAAATCAATAGTTGCGATGCGACGCATAGTTAACCCGTTGAAATCAGTGATGACTGGTTCAACCACCGCAACTTTGGTTCCGAGGCCATCGAGACACCAGTGTCGCGGCCCATTGAGTTTCGCAAACAATGCACCACGTTCTTTTGCAATATCTTCGGCGTTCAACGTGTCCCATAATTCTGCAGGACAATCATTCAACATTTGAGTGCCATACACCTCTGCCACCAACGTGTCGTCTTTTGCGAAAACAAGAAGCACTTCTCCGTAGCGAACATTTCGCATGTTGGAAATAAGTCGTTGTGGCCGAGCTGTAGTCATGAGAATCCCCCTGTGAGATACCAAAACTTAGAACACAACTGCGACTATCGCTAACGAATGAAGTGTGTTCCTCCCTCGTGACACCAACATCACCAAAAATTGATACGGTCAGCAGAGATACAGGGGGAACCATGTCAGACTCAAAACCGCTCAAGCACAAATACGGAACCATTGACAAGGAATACGGAATGTTTCTTGCCACTCGGCCACCAGAAGAAGACGGCCCCATCTACATGGTGAACCTCATGAAGTATCACGAGGTTGCGCAGTATGACGACGGCACTGGAGTTGGCAAGTCAATCAGCGGCAAAGAAGCGGACGACCGTTACAACCCAACATCCATCCTCAACAAGATTGGTGCGAACGTTGTCTTTTATGGAGACGTCATCAGTAACCACATCGGTGACGAAGATTGGGACCGCATTGGAATTGTGCGGTACGCAACCCGTAAGTCATTCATTGAAATGCAAAGTAGATCAGATTTCGGCGAGAAGCATGTTCACAAAGCAGCCGGCATGGCCCGCACCACATTGGTGTGTTGCCGTCCTGAAGATGAGTCGTTAGACGGTCGCGACCGTCCATCTCCACTTGAATCACGACTCGTTGCAATGGTGGTACGCCAAGCATCAAATCGACAGTCGGCATTTTCCGATCTTCCAGAAGCTGTTCACTTTTCGGCCGAAGGCACAATCATTGGCGATGGCCGCAAATGGGACACCGTTCAATTCATCCATGTGAATTCAGTTGACGACGTCGCTGCAATCGCACAACGCGTTTCAACGGAAAATGGCGATGCCTACGTAATGGGCGTGCAAGTCACTCTTGATTCCATCACACAGGAATAGTTACTGACGTCGCATTTCGTTGGCAGCTTCAGCGGCTTGAACATCTGCCCGAGGCTTGCCCGCCTCAATGACGATCTCGTGCAAAGTACCGGTGTATTCAAATGGCGCTGCATATCTCTCTGACACCGGTGAGCCATGGTCGTAC
>JALRGJ010000010.1 GCA_023253435.1 Ilumatobacteraceae bacterium
AACGGAGAAACCCATGAGCCCACAAGATAGTCATAAGATTCCCCCATGTCAGATACACGGGGCTTGCAGTCAGATAGTCGGTCTATTTCCTTTGGTTCATCGGTATTTGGCGATGATGAATTACGGATCTGTGGAGACCTCAAAGGCAAGCGAGTCCTAGAACTTGGCCTCTATGGCACTGTTCCCAATTGCGTCACCGTTGCGGCAAGTGGCGCCAAAGCAATTGCCATCGACTCCTCTAGCGACAACATCGCTCGCGCCAGGCATGCAGCCCAGAACGCAGAAGTTGTTGTGGAGTTTCATCAGGGAGACCTAGCGGATCTCGGATTCATTTTGAGCCCCAACATAGATCTCGCATTGTGTGTGCATCACATAGACAGTGATACAGACATTGCTCGATTATTCAGACAAGTGCATCGCGTACTCAAACCAGAAGCAGGATTTGTCTTTGCCGTTACACACCCCATGTCTGCAATCTTTGACGGTAACGATGCCACTGCACGTCGTCGCTACGGAGATGCCACGCCCACAATCGGTGAGTATGCAATGGCATTACAACGAGCAAACTTCACCATTGATGTGATGTATGAACTCACACCCATTCATCAACCCCATGCGGTAACTCCCACAGTGTTGGTTGTTCGAGCTCGCAAATTGGGTTCATAAGACCCAAGAAAAATCAACCTGCAGTGAGTCTGCGAGTGCGCTTGAGCTGAGAGACAGTGTCTGCATTTGCAGCCCACCATTCTTGTAGCCGAGCAACAATTGCGTCTTCGCCAAGAATTCCCTCTTCCAAACGAATATCCATGAGGAATTCAAGTGCTGCACCAACTGCAGGACCAGCTGGCAGTTGCAACAACTTCATCACTCGTTCACCATCAAGTTCTGGGCGCAAACTTGCAAGCTCTTCTTTGGCAGCGACTTCAGCAATGCGCTCTTCCATTTCGTCCATCCGACGAGCAAGAATTTTTGCTTTCTTTTCATTTCTTGTTGTGCAATCGCAACGAACAAGAACATTTAATTCAGCTAAGTATTCGCCGGCATCGCGTACATACCTACGTACGGCACTATCTGTCCAGCCCATTTGATATGTGTGAAAACGCCCACTAATTGCTACTAATTCAGAGACTGCTTCAATATCCGCAGTGGGATATTTCATGGCTCTCATGCGATCACGTGTCATGCGCGCACCAACAGCTTCGTGATGATGGAAGGTGACGCCTTTTCCTTCTTTAAATCCACGAGTACGTGGTTTGCCAATGTCGTGATACAAAGCAGCAAGACGAGTGATTCGGAAATCAAAATCTGGCCGCGCATTGCGTTGCACGTTTTCCACCACGGCCAATGTATGAGTGAGCACATCTTTGTGTCGGTGAATGGGGTCTTGTTCTAGACGCATCAATTTCAACTCAGGCAAAAAGTGATCTACCAAACCTGTGTCGATAAGAAACCACAGTCCAAGACTGGGTCTGTCTGTGGTCATCAACTTGTCGAACTCCACACGAATTCGCTCTGCAGAAACAATGGCCAGTCTGTCGGCCATGGCCTTCACCGCAGTTCCAATAGATGGATCTGGTGCAACTTCTATTTGAGAGATAAACCGTGCAGCACGCAACATACGCAATGGATCATCACTAAAACTTTCTTCAGCACTCAGTGGCGTACGCAATGTACGCGTCATGAGATCTGCCGCACCACCAAACGGATCAACAAGTGTTGGTGAGTCTGATGTGAGTTCTAATGCCATTGCATTAATCGTGAAATCTCTGCGAGATAAGTCCTGATGAATATCGTCCGCAAACGCAACATCTGGTTTACGAGAGTCTGGTGAGTACGCCTCAGCGCGATGAGTGGTGATTTCAAAAGTGCGTTCACCAATTTTTAGACCGATAGTTCCAAAACGTTCTCCCTGTGTCCACACCGCATCGGCAACATCGGCGATAATTCTCTTAATCTCTTCTGGTCGCGCAGTAGTGGTGGCATCGAAATCAATATGTGAAGACACTCCGTCTTCCTCGGTTGCCAACAACAGATCACGCACCGTTCCCCCCACCAAATACAGACGATGCCCAGCGTCCCGGAATCGGGTCGCCAGAGGAGCCATTTCCTCGAGGATGGGGGCAAAGCGTGGTGGGATCATATAAATGGTGTGTTGGGCCGGGCAGCGAGTTAAGGCTAGGCAGCCAACTGCCGGGAATGGTGCTCCCTTTTTCCCTTACCCACATTGGAGTTGTGGGTGGGGCACTACGGTCTCAGGGGTGAAAGTGGTGCAACATGCCCCCCGCAGCGGAGTGATTTGGTCTGGCACCACCACCGTACGCGCTCGCCCACTGCCCGGCTCTGCCCACCATGGCCTACTCCTTATTACTGGGTCACACGGATCAGACCTCTCTCTTCCTGCAACGGACATCTTGGTGGACTGGCTCGACACGTTGCGTGAGTGGGGCTACCACCGAATTCGCACCAGCGCCCTGTCCCCTTCTGTGGCCGACAGGTTGCACGACATTGGCTTCACCACGGTTCAAGATCTTGTGTTGTTGCACCGAGAGATGAACCTCCCTCTCCCCGTAGCTCACGAAAACGTGGGGAGCATCTCATCTCTTCGCTTGCGCGCACCCTATTCACTGCTTCAGAAATCAGTGTTGCACCATCTCCTAGATATTGATCGCATGTCTTTTGGAGACAACTGGTGCATGGACGAGAAATCTTTTCATGAAGCACTCACTGCAACACACAAAACCAAGATTTTCGTGATGAAAATAAACGGCGAAATAGTGGGATTCATCATTGTTGGCGTGACTTCCACGAATGCATTCATTCAGCGTCTTGCTGTTCATCCAGATGCACGGAGAACCGGAGTTGCATCACAGTTATTACATACTGCTTTGACATGGATTCAGAAAAAGCATTGCACTCGAGTTGTTGTAAACACAGAAATTCTCAACCACGCCGCCATCTCTCTTTACTCACATTTTGACTTCAGCAATATGGAGCATGGTCTTGAAGTATTAGAGCGAGAACTCACATGAAGTTCTCTAGATGGCTCCGAATTCTTCTGGTGACAGTTATTTTCACGATGACAACATCACCTGTGCATGCAGCTACAGATATAACGTCTGTTGCATCGCTACGTGTCATTTCACAACCATTCAATATTTCTGGTGCAACGGGAACACGCTTTGTCATTCAAATTCCTGCGGCGGTTCGCGCTACTAAAAATGCAACGCTGCAAATTCAGCTGCATCGCCGAATCGCTCAAAGAAAATTCTTTCAAGCTATTGCTAGTGGTGAAGCAGTAAGTGCCGCAATTGACACAATTAACTTTTCACTTTCCAGTATCGCCAGAGTTTCTAATGGGTATTACTCCATTCCTGTTCCCATCACAGTTTCTGCAGACAATGGTTCTTCTCTCTACATTCCAAACGATGGCGTTTACCCCGTATCTGTTCAAGTCTTGAACAGCGATAACGCCATCATTGGCAAAGTCATGACGTATCTCAACAAACGTCAGAACCCGCGCAATCTTGAGCCAGTACAAGCCAGCACATTGGTACGCCTTGTGGCATCACCATCTCTAGATGTAGCCGGAAACTTTGTTATTTCAGACAATGTTCGTGAGCTTGTACGAACAACTACAGAATTCCTCCGTGCTGTGGATGCTCCACTAACGGTTGCAGTTCAGCCTGAAATCATTGCTTCTTTTTCAGTTTCACCAGAGGCGTCAGATCAGCAACTACTAGCTGCATTAATTGCCCAGCTGCGAAAGCGCGTGGTAGTAGCAACAACTTTTCTTCCACTAGATACATCAATGCTGGCGTCAGGGCGCCTAGACGATGACTTCATAAAGTTGCTACGGCTTGGTGAAACAACGTTGAGTCAATTACTGCCAAATGTGAGCGTGCAGAGAAATACGTATATTGCAGATTCCTATCTCACAGATGCTGCAATTGCAATGTTGTACAAGGCGGGTGTTGCTGCGGTCATTCTCACTGGCAAAGGACAAGAGAAGACCACGTACCAAACCTCGTCGTCAATTTTGTCTCAACCAGATAAACCACAGTTGAGCATGTCTGTTGTTTCAGTAGACAAACAATTGTCGTCTGTTATCAGTGCTCCAGAAGCCAGCACAACTGGCGTGGAAATGGGCTACCGCATCGCTGCAGAAATGTTGGTGCAACGAGATGACTTGTTGGCGTCTGGAGTTTCTGCACAATCAATTCGTCTTCTTATGTCCACTTCAGTTGGAACACCTCCCTCACATTCTTCACTTGAACTGGCATCGAATACATTGGCCATCTCACCAGGTATTGAGATGAAAGATTTTTCAACTCCACAAACGGTGACTGCTCAAACTCCTGTAACAAAGTTTGTGAAGGCAGTAGGCATTCCGTCTCCACGGGCTAACGCGCTTCTTGATCTTCGATCAGAAGTATTGAGTACATCATCAATGACCAAAGAAGGCGACCCTCTCCGTGTTAAATGGGATCAACTACTTGCTGCTGGTGCTTCCACAGTTGCCACTGATCCCGGTGCATATATCAGTGGCCTGGAAGCAAGTTTGGCTAATGCTCGTGCCGCAATCACCGTTACTACGCCGTCTCAAATTTCACTCTCTAGTAGGGATGGCATCATTCGATTACAACTACGAAACAGTTCCACTAGTGACCTCACAGTGAAGATTCAGCTATCAAGCGTGAAGGTGAAATTCGTAGACCCCATCCGAACCATCACCCTCACAGCTGGTGGTACTACAGAGGTGCAAATATCTGCCACCACCCGCACCAATGGTCGTTTCCCCATTGCATTGCGGGTTTTTACCCCCGAGGGAAACCAACAGGTACTGCCCATGGTCACCATCACCGCGCGGGTGAATGCGCTCGCCGGCTTTGGCCAGGCGGTGAGTGCTGGAGTGCTCCTGATTCTTCTCGCATGGTGGTGGTCTCACCGTCGGAAGGCGCGTTTGGAGGGGGCATCGGAGACTACGGTTTCATAGCAATGACTGTTCGAATTGTTACCGACTCCTCCTGCGACCTCCCACAACACATCGCAGACCAATGGGACATTGAAATTGTCCCTCTCAGCATCTCCTTTGGAGATACCGAATACATCGATCGCCTCAACATCACTGGTGAGGAGTTCTGGCAAAAGAGCGCTGCTTCTGCAGAACTACCTCAAACAGCAGCGCCATCTCCAGGGTCATTTAAAAATGCGCTCGACAAAGTGGCCAGTGCCGGAGTCACCGACGTTGTAGTGATCTCTTTATCTGGAGAGCTTTCAGCAACATTCCAGAACGCTCAGCACGGGGCCAAGGAATTCACGGGCGCAGCAACTATTCATGTCATCGACAGTCGTACAGCCACCATGGGGCTTGGCTTATTGGTGTTAGAGGCAGCAGCAATGGCCCGTGCCGGAGCATCTGCGGCTGAAATCGTGAATCGCATTAACTCAATGATTCCCCGCGTGCGTGTGTACGGAGCGCTTGACACGTTGGAAAACCTCAAAAAGGGTGGGCGCATTGGTGGCGCAAAAGCGTTGCTCGCAAATGCCCTCTCCATCAAACCCATTGTTGCTGTTCAGAATGGCGTGGTGGAAGAGTCCGGCAAACAGCGCACTCGGTCTAAAGCACTCGCATTTTTGATTGACAAACTCAAAGAGAACCACGGAAACATTGAGCGACTTGCAATTTTGCATGCTCAATGTGGCGACATCGATCAGTTTGTGGCCATGGTGAAGGCCGAGTACCCACATGAGATCACAGTGGGAGACATTGGAGCCGTCATCGGTACTCACGCCGGCGAGGGCACTATCGGAGTCGCGTTTATCGTTACCCAATAAGGGGAATTCCCCGTTTGGGGCTTTATCCACAACTAGCGTGGCTCTCTAGTCATGGCTACTTCTCGGCATTCTCACGACCTCATTGGAGGTAGGTATCGCCTTGAATCAACCATCGCATCAGGTGGCATGGCCGATGTTTGGCGCGCAACAGACCTGCAGCTAGGTCGAGTTGTTGCAGTCAAGTTGTTAAAACAAAGTGTTGCCAACGATGTTGTTGTTGCTGAACGTTTTAGAAGAGAAGCACGCGCACTTGCCAGACTCACACATCCAAATGTTGTACCGGTGTACGACTGCATTGAAGAGCATGGTCAAGTTGCACTCATCATGCGACTCATTGAGGGCAAGTCTTTACGTCATCTTCTCGATGAATCCGGAAGTGGTGAGCAACCTGCACAATTGTCAGTTCACACAACGGTGCACATTGGTCGTTCAATAGCTGCCGCACTTGCAAAAGCACACTCTGAAAATATTGTCCACCGCGATATCAAGCCGGCGAACATTTTGGTGCAACCCGATGGAAATGTTTTACTGACGGACTTTGGTATTGCAAAGCCTTTGAAGGCAACAGAAGACGACGGCACAGACCTCACTCGCGTAGACATCATGATGGGCACAGCCAAATACTTGTCACCAGAGCAAGTTCAGGGCAGACCTCTTGATGCTCGTGCAGACATTTACTCGCTGGGGCTCGTTATGTACGAGTGCTTGGCTGGTCATGTGCCATTTAAAGAAGACAACGATCAAGCAACTGCGGTTGCTCGCTTGCAGCGTGACCCAACACCTCTTGGTGGTATTCGCACAGATGTTCCCAGCACAGTCATCAATGTGATTCACAAAATGCTGCGTCGCAGACCAGAGAACAGATTCACATCATGCACAGAAGTTGTTGATGCGCTCGATGAAGCAATGAACCATTTGCACGATGCCGTCACGCCTCCAACGGGAATGAACCCATCGTTAGAGGCTTCTCCAACAGCACGTCTACGGCCAAACAGCATTGATCCACTCATGCCAACAAAACAGCAACGTGTTTTGCATGCTGTTCCCGACAGAGATAACACGCCGGAGCGAATGGATCGTGAGCAAAAGGATCGCACACCAAAAGGCACAGCTCGATCACGTGCCTCATTGCCTGCTACTCAGCGCACATCCACAAAGCGAAATTACATTCCCGTGGTATTTTTGCTCGTTGCTGCGCTCATCATGTCGTTCATGTTGTGGAAGGGTCTGCAAAATACTCGCTCTAACTCGGGCACCACAGCAGTTATCGACAACATCAAAGTTGGCCCTGTTTCTGTTCAAAACGTGCGCAGTTACGACCCAAATGGTGACGACGGCATTGAAAACGAAGACATGATTCCAGCATTGCTCGACAACAATCCTGCAACCACATGGACAACGGTGTGTTACGGAGATAAATACTTTGGCTCAAAAGGCGGGCTTGGCATTTTGCTCTCACTCACCGGCGTTGGCATTGGAACTCTTACTGCCAACTTTGTCAATGGCCCATGGTCTGCAGAAGTTTTTGTCTCTACTGCTGACACCGCTCCAACTGGCTTGAATGACTGGGGCCTACGTGTTGCTGATGCATCTAGTGAAACTCCAGGCATTGGGAAGTTCACTGTTGAACAACCAGCACGCAACGTCCTTCTGGTGTTGCGTCGCATTGGTACAAGTTCTACCTGTAGTAACACCAACCCTTATAAAGGCGTGTTGTCAGATATCAATTTCACATCTGCCAAATAACTGCTGACTAGTCTCGCTGTATCAGCCACACTGAAGATGAACTCCTAGTCAAGCGCGCACAGCGTGGTGACAAACGTGCAATAGAAAGTTTGCTGCGCACCCATTACAACACTGTTCATGCTGTGTGTCATCGCATCATTATTAATGCTTCAGATGCCGAAGACGCAGTACAGATGGCAATGATTTCTATCGTGCGCGCTCTTCCAAAATTTGATGGTCGCTCACAATTCTCTACTTGGGTATACAGAATTGCTACCAACGCAGCACTGGATGAACTACGCCGTATTAAAAGACGCGCATTACCTACCAACAATCATGAAATCATTGATCAGGGAATTCAGGATGGAACTTCTGGTGTAGATGCTCAACTAGATATTTCTAGTGCGTTATCTCTGTTGAGTGAGGAGTTCCGAACAGTGCTTGTCTTGCGCCATATTGCAGATCTTGAGTACGACGAGATTGCACTAATTATCGATGCACCTGTGGGCACAGTGCGTTCCCGGCTCTCTCGAGCCCGCGCACAATTGCAGGAACTTTTGGGGAACCAAATGACTGATTCAGAACGTCAGATCAATGAAGGAAAACAATCATGACAACAGATGATGAACTACAGCCTGACATTCTGAGCAAACTTCGCGACGTACCTCCTATCTCTGTACCAGTGAGAGAAATGCATATTGCAGCTGCACTTGAACAAGTACCAACGTCACGAAGCAAGAGACGGGTGTATCTGGTATCAGCCGCAGCGGCTCTTATTGTTGCCCTTGGGTTAGGTGCAGTGCTGCAAAGCCGTACGCCTGATGACCCCGCTTTTGCCCAGCGTGAAGTTGCAACTCAAGGCACCGTTCCCGCAAAAGGTGCTGCCGGCACCTCTCTTACCTCGTCATGTGCATCAGAAAATCAGAAGGTTGTGGGTTCTTACCTACTTGATGGCTCTGTGGCCTATCTCATTGATACGGGAAAGGGGGTTTCCATCGCAACAGAAGAAGCGTGTAGCTCATCTTCCTTTCTTCCATATCCCTCTGAGCGGCTGAATGACGGCACAGATGCAGATTGTTCGCCAGGTAATACATGGGAAATGCTCCTTGTTGCTCATCTCTCCGATTCACAGGGCTTTTTCTATTGGATAGGTATCAATAATCAGTACCTCGAGTTATGGGATTGCTCCACCGGAACAGTTGTTTCTCAAACAGCTCATCCCCTCGTGAACTAAATCGCCCCCGTTAGGCTGACTCCATGGTGTCAAACCCACTCACCGACCCAGAATGGGCTCAGCGAACAGTCGATTTCATCGATCGCTGGGTACAAACGGTTCGTAAGTACACCACTCAGCCCCTCGTCACCACCGCCCGAGGAATTGTCTTTGGACTTCTTGGCAGTTTTGGTGTTGTTGGCATTGTGGTGTTGCTCGTAGTGGGTCTCACCCGAGGACTCCAAGCTGCCCTCGATGCAGTCGTCAATCACGACGCCGCAGTATGGATTTCTTATTTCATCCTCAGCGCAATATTTATGGTCATCGGAATCATCCTCATGCGCCGTCGTTACACAGAAGAGAACTAACTCATGAGCAATGCCCACAAGGTCATCATTATCGGTTCCGGTCCCGCCGGCCTTACCTCTGCTATTTACACCGCTCGTGCTTCATTGTCACCACTAGTCATTGAAGGTGAGCCCAGTTCCACTTCAGATCAGCCCGGTGGACAACTCATGCTCACCACCGAAGTAGAAAACTTCCCTGGTTTCCCAGAAGGAATCATGGGACCAGAACTCATGATGCGATTCCGCGAGCAGGCTGCACGATTTGGTGCTGAATTCATTACAGAAAAAGTCACCAAAGTTGATTTCAACTCGCGACCATTCAAAGTGTGGATTCGCGACACAGAACACACCGCAGATTCCATCATTGTTGCTACTGGCGCTCAATCATTAATGCTTGACCTTCCACGTGAGAGCGAGCTCATTGGTCATGGAGTTTCCACATGTGCAACATGTGATGGCTTTTTCTTCCGCAATCATGAAATCGCTGTTGTGGGTGGTGGCGATTCCGCCATTGAAGAAGCGATGTTTCTCACAAAATTCGCATCAAAAGTTCACCTCATTGTTCGTAGAGATGCATTACGTGCATCACGCATCATGCAAGAGCGCGCATTAAATAATGAAAAGATTCAGATTCACTGGAATTCACGCGTTTCTGAACTCCACGGAACCGACAAGTTAGAGAGCGTCACTCTGGAAAGCACCACAGATGGCTCAACAAGTCCCCTCGGAGTGACCGGACTGTTCATCGCAATTGGTCACAAGCCCAACACTGGTCTCTTTACTGGCGTGCTCGATATGGAAGATTCTGGTTACCTCCTCACTCGAGAAGGATCCACGTACACAAACATCGATGGCGTGTTTGCTTGCGGTGATGTTCAAGATCACGTGTATCGCCAAGCAATTACTGCAGCAGGTTCTGGCTGTGCAGCCGCTATCGACTGCGAGCGCTGGTTAGAGCACCAACACTAAATATCTGTGATGAACGTACGAATTGGACTTCTTAGCATTTCTGATCGTGCATCAAAGGGTGAGTACGAGGACCGTGGCACTCCTGCTCTCGTTGATTATCTGGCGCAAAAAATTATTTCTCCCTATGAAATAGTTGCCAAATTAATTGCCGATGAGCAATCACTGATCTCCTCAACACTTATTGAAATGACTGACAAGAATGGGTGCAGCCTTATTCTCACCACCGGTGGAACAGGGCCAGCTCCACGAGATGTCACACCCGAGGCCACAGAAGATGTTTGTGAACGTATTCTCCCTGGGTTTGGTGAAGTAATGCGGCGCGTCTCCTACGACATTGTTCCCACAGCAATTTTGTCCCGACAAATAGCGGGAACCAGGGGTAGCTGTTTGATCATCAATTTGCCAGGCAAACCAACTGCAATCGCAGAATGTCTCGATGCGGTGATGGGGGCAATACCCGATTGCGTTGACCTCATTGGTGGCGGTCACATAGATCTACATCCGTCGGTGCGCACGTATCGCCCTCCACAATCCTGAGCATCTGACAAGTAGCATGGAGTCAACGAAAGGACTCCGTCATGGCACAAGGAATCGTCACTCTCACAAGTTCTTCTTTTGACGAAATTGTTAATTCGTCCGATAAGCCCATCTTGGTGGACTTTTGGGCTGAATGGTGTGGGCCATGCAAGCAAATTGCACCCATCTTGGAAGAAATCGCCAATGAAATGCCCAATCAAATCACTATCGCCAAACTCGATATTGATGAACACGGTGATATCGCCGGGCGCTTCAACGTAATGAGCATCCCCACCATGTTGTTGTTCCACAATGGCGAAATTCAGCACAAGGTTGTGGGCGCTAAGCCAAAAGCCCGCTTGCTTGAGGAGCTAACTCCATTTCTTCCCGCTTCCTAATAGGTCCTGGTCACCGCGGAGCGGCGGTACATGATCTGCAACGACGTTTGTCTGCTGCTGGATTTCTTGCACCGGGTTCTGGAGAAGATTCAGTCTTTTGCGCTAAAACGCATGCCGCTGTTCTCGCATTTCAAGACTCCTACGGTTTGCGCACAACAGGTGAAGTAGACGATCTCACTTGGTCAACTCTCATTGAAGCCTCATGGAGTCTTGGCGAACGACTGCTCTTTCTTCGTTCTCCCAACATTCGTGGAGACGACGTAGCAGAACTGCAAGTGTTGCTCAACAGACTCGGATTTGATTGCGGACGTGTAGATGGAATCTTTGGCCCACTACTTGTTAAAGCTCTCAGTGACTTTCAGGAAAACATTGGTGTAGAGCCAAACGGAATTTGTACTCCAGAACTTGTCGCACATGTTCAGCGCATGGCGTTACAAACTGGTGAAGGAAAAGGAATCGCTGCGGTACGAGAAGATATTGAACTCACAGATGCCAGCTCTACAGACAACACAAGAATTGTGATTGGTTATTTCGCTGGGGCAACCCAACTTGCCCATTCCATCTCTCGTCGCACACGAGAACTTCACCCTCTCACGTCAACAGTTGATACCGATGCTCTTTCCCAAGCGCAAGCAGCAAACAGATTCATGGCCGATGTGTACGTTGGATGCGAGATCAATCAAGAAAACTCATGCATTATCTATTACTACGAAGTTCCAGATTTTGTCAGCGCTGGCGGACGTAACTTGGCACAACGCATTTCAGATGTCATTACACAACGTGTACCAGAGGTCAGCGTTCATACCCAAGGGGTAAGGCACCCTGTTTTACGGGAAACCAGAATGACCGCGGTGTTGTGCTCTATGGGCCCAGCAGACATTGTTGGTATGAAGACTTCAGCATTGTCGTCCGCAATTTCCGATGCACTAGAGCTCTGGCGCAAGGACCCAAGTGGCGCGTGAAAAGATAAAGGTGTGCCATTACCAGTAGTCGGTGAGGCTCGCCCGTGGGCTGATCCTCAAGTTGTCTCCATCAATCGACTTCCTATGCGTACGCCCTTTGTGCCATATGAACATCTTGACGATGCTCGACAAGGAAATCGAGAAAATAGTCCCTGGTTTCTCTCTTTGAATGGTGAATGGCATATTCAGAGATACGAAGATGTCAACGACATTCCGGCATCCGCCCTCTTTGAAACCTGCGCACATTGGACAACCATCTCCATCCCAGGTAACTGGACCCTTGCCAATCTGGGTGATCACCCTCATTACACAAATGTGCAAATGCCCTGGAGTGGTAGACCACCTCAACTTCCACCAACAGTTGCCACTGCAATTCATCGTCGAACTTTTTCATTACCCAAGCAGTGGAACAACAGACGAACCATTATTCATATTGGTGGTGCTGAAAGCGTTCACACTGTTTATGTGAATGGGGAGTTTGTGGGTTACGGCACGGATAGCCGATTAGCCAGCGAATATGACATCACGCACTATGTTCACGAAGGCAATAACGAGATAGCCATTGTTGTATGCAGATACTCAGCTCAAAGCCATCTTGAAGATCAAGATCAATGGTGGATGGCCGGTTTACACCGAGAAGTGACGCTTCACTCTCAACCTTTTGTAGCACTTCATAATGTGATCTGCTCAGCAACTGTTGCCTCTAGTGGTGCGGGTCAATTATCGCTAGATGTTGCTCTTACTGTGCCCACCCATGAACAACTTGGACAGGGTTGGACTGTGCGAGCACATCTAGAAACTCTCCAAGGCAAACGAATTGGCAGTGTTCGAACCAGCGAAGTGTCGTGGTGGGACATTCCATATGTTTTCTCTGGTCACACTGCATCATTTCGAGATTGGGTGATTCCCAATGTGTCGTGGTGGTCTGCTGAAAATCCTCACAGATATAGAGTCTGTATTGAAGTAGTGAATCCAGACGGTGTGATCACTGAATGCACATGTGTCCTCACCGGTTTCAGAAATGTTGTCATCAAAGGCAATCGCCTGCTGATAAATGGCAAACGAGTGATGATTCGAGGAGTGAATCGCCACGACCATCACCCAGTTCGCGGAAAAGCTGTCACGGTGGAAGACATGCGCGCAGACATCATTGCAATGAAACAACACAACATAAATGCAGTGCGTTGTTCTCATTATCCCAATGATCCGCGCTTTCTAGATCTATGTGATGAATACGGCCTTTATGTCATTGATGAAGCCAATGCCGAGAGCCACGCATGGAATACAAGCCTGTGTCATAACCCCCAATATCGCGATACATGGATCTCAAGAATTAGTCGCATGGTGGAGCGAGACCGAAATCATCCCAGCATCATCATGTGGTCGCTTGGCAATGAGGCTGGCTACGGCCCTGTTCATGATGCCGCTGCTCAATGGGTGAGATCGTCAGACTCCACTCGCCCACTTCACTATGAAGGCGCAATCTTTCATGCAGGTTGGCAAGACGGCGGCTTACCAGCAACAGATGTGGTGTGCCCTATGTATGCACCAATTGCCGACGTTATTGCCTATGGCAAAAAGAGCGCAGGAAAACGTCCTCTCATCATGTGCGAATACAGCCACGCCATGGGCAACTCAAATGGATCACTTGCAGATTATTGGCATGCATTTGAAACAACACCGGGTGTACAAGGCGGTTTCATTTGGGAATGGAAAGACCACGGGATTATTCAACACACTGACTCTGGCAAGACCCGTTTTGCATTTGGCGGTCAGTTTGGAGATTTTCCCAATGATGGCAATTTCATTGCCGACGGTTTGCTGCATTCAGACATGACACCTCACCCTGCAATGCGTGAAGTTGCCTGGGTACACAGACCCATTCGCACTCGCCTCGTTACATCCGGCGGTCGGCAAAAAATTCGCATTGATAATAAGCAATGGTTTTCCACGCTCTCTGGAGTTCATGCACGATGGGAATTGATTGCCGATGGAAAAACTCACGGATCCGGTCGACTCAATGTGAAAGATATTGATCCAGACTCATCGGCACTACTTTCACTTCCCACTTCTGTTCCAAAAGATGCCAAAGAAGTGTTTCTCAACATTACGTGGCACTTATCTCGCCCTACCGCTTGGGCTCCTAAAGATCACCTGGTGTCGTGGGATCAACTTGTTATCCGTAAAAAGCCAGCAGCTCAGCACACCCGACCAGTAACAAAAACAAAGAAAAGCGCCTCTCCCGTTGTAGATATTGAGCCTCGCATCACTATTTGGAGGGCTGCCACAGATAACGACGGATTCAAAATGATGCCGCACTTGTGGCCTGGTTTTGGCGGTTCACTGAAAAGATGGATGGAGTCGGGAATTGCAACAGACGACAGCAATGTGATTGATAGTTCTACAACCATCACTCATTTACCTGACGGTGCCATTCGTGTCCACCACACCGTCGTCATTCCAAAAGAATTATCAGACCTCCCGCGCATTGGCGCATCCTTTGACATTCCATCCCGTTTTTCTGAATTGAAGTGGTATGGCCGAGGCCCTCACGAGAATTACCCCGACAGAAAATCTTCTGCCATGGTAGGTATCTATAACGGTTCACCAGATGAATTGCCCTACGTAGTGCCACAGGAGTTTGGCTTACGAACCGATTGCCGATGGCTGCAGTGCACAGACCCAACAACCGGTCAAAAAATTCGCATAGATGCCCATGGCTCGCTCTTGCATATGTCTGTATTGAAATACAGAGACTCAGATTTGTTTGCTGCAAACGATCAGACAGAACTTGTCACTCATAAAAATCTTGTAGTGCACGTTGATCTTGCACAACGTGGACTTGGAACTGCAAGTTGCGGACCTGACACTCTTGATCAATACAAAATTGATGCGGGTACGTATTCGTTCTCTTACATTGTCTCTAGTTAAGAAACTGTGGCCCTGCACTTGGTGCAACACGCCAGCCTTCTAGTGAAGATGCTGGTTCACACAGTGCAACTATGCAGCCACCAAACCCACCGCCTGTCATTCTTGCACCAAAAACACCCTGTGTTTGCAGGGCTTTTTGTACTGCTTCATCCATAACGGGGGTGGAGGTAGCAAAGTTTTCGGCCAGGCTTCTATGACTCTCTGTCATCACGTTGCCAGCAAAATTGTAGTCACCAGCCTGTAGGGCAGAGATGAAAAGTTGAACTCGAGCATTTTCCGTCACCACATGACGTGCACGTTTGCGAATAACTGTGTCTGAGATGACCTCCACATCTGAAGGTTGTGCCATACGTAATGGGCCAATAATGCCTTCTGCTATTGCGCACTCATGAACTCGATCTGCATACTCGGAACCCTCAAGAGTTCTATGCGCAATAAATTGCACCACTATTTCAATATCTGTTGGTATTGCAACATGTGTAACGCTGAGAGAATTGCAATCAATCAAAGTTCCGTGACCCTCTTGAGCAGATGCAATGCACAACTGATCCATAATGCCAGTGGGCACACCTGTTGCTAGTTGTTCGGCTTTTTGCGCCATAAGAGCAAGTTCCGTGGGAGGCAATTGCGCACCAAAAGCAAGAGCGCTCGCAATCTCTAACGATGCACTAGATGACAGTCCTGCACCAATAGGAATAGTGGAGGTAATAGATCCCTGCACATTGTGAGGCTTACGCAAGAGTGATGCAACTGCAGCAACATATCTGCCCCACCGAGGTTCCATTGCCGGGAAAAATTCATCGGAGACAGAAAACTCAACCTCTGAGCCCTCTTCTATTGAAAACAGCTTCGTGGAAATAGAAGATTCTTCATACTCAATGACCGTGTATCTATCTATTGCCATTGGGAACACAAGACCGCCGGTGTAATCGGTGTGATCTCCAATGAGATTCACGCGCCCTGGCACTTGCACTCGCTTCATGACAACAAAGTGCGCAAGCGCATGGCAACTTCTGCTGGATCAACCGGATTGAAATATTCCTCTGTTGATACTTCTGCAGCAGCGATGTAACGAGGCACTCCAGCTGAGCGCCATGGGGAGATGATTTCAAAGTTGAACCAACAATCCGGCCAATCATTGCGTGTGCGTGGAGACTGATTAATCCACATCATGTACGGCAGAGGTGTACCAAACAGAGCGTCAAGTGCAGAAAAGATCTTCACTAGAACCTCAGACAGTGCTTGTTGTATCGCGGTTTCAATGTCTGAGATATGTGAGATTCTTTTTCTTGGAGCAATACGCAATGAGATGGGGTGGACAGATGCATACTCTGTCCACACTCTCCAGCCTTCATGTTCCATAACAAGTCGATCACCCGGATCTTCCTCTGGCATCCACTGCGCACGTATTTGTCGTGCTTGCCGTGGCGGTACATGATCAAACGCGTATATCTGCCCATGCGGATGAGAAATAGTGGCACCAATTTCTGCTCCACGATTCTCAAAAATCAGCACGTACTCGCCGTTGGGCAACTGTTGCAATGCAGAAGTTCGTTCTTTCCAAAGATCAACCACTTTGCTCACTCCCGCTACGCCAAGTGAGCCAAACGTGGCATCGTGAACTGGGCTATAGAGCACTACTTCGCAATACCCATCTTCTAATGCAGGCCACCTATTAGGAAATGCGCGAACGTCATATGGCTCCGGGGCTTCAAGACCCCCCACGCAAAACGGGCAACCCTCAACAGGAAGATTGGGCCTGTTCTGACGCGCACCAACAATGTGAACGGGAGTGTCTAGATAGGGATCACGACGAATCTCTCTCGTCATGATGACACCCGCACAATATGAAGTAACACGCTGGACTCTGGCAATAACGGCGGACATGGAAGTCCTTGTTTCATGAGTTGCGCACCCGATACTTGAACTGAACTCTTCACCCACTCTGGCAACTCACGATGAAGCGCCCATCGCGGAGTTCCGTTAGGAATCATTGTCACTGTGTATTCACTCTGTGCATCAAGTGCTGGCACACAAATATTTGCACTCCTTATTGAACCTATGTTGAAGAGGCGGGATATAGACATCAATGCCTCAGATGCTTCAGACGACACAACTGCATGAACATGAATGCTGTTATCTGGGTGATCACACCGTATGTAGTCCCCTGAATGCAGCAGTGGTCGAAACTCTTTGTACAGAGATAAAGATCGTTGTAGTTGTTCTTTTTCGTGTGGTTGTAAGGACAACAAATTCCATTCAACGCCTAACCAACCAAACATTGCTGTAGCAGTTCTAAAAGACAATGCATGCTTGCGCCCGGTTGTATGACATGTCTTTGCGCCAATGTGGCTGCCCATCATCTCAATAGGCACAAGCTTTGACACACCCTTCTGAATAGTGAGACGGTCAAGTGCATCAATAGAGTCACTTGTCCAAAAACGTTTTACATACTGTGAAATTCCCATATCAATTCGTCCACCACCAGAGGCGCATGACTCAAACTGAACAGACGGATGTGCTCTTGTGAGTTGATGAAAAAGCTCGTACACACCTTTCGTTTGATGATGAGCTGCACCTCCCACTAATGGCCTGTTGTGATCCCACTTCACGTATGCAATGTTGTAACGAGAGAGCAATGTGTTGATGTGTTGAAACAAGTACTCACGCACTTCAGGAAGAGCCATATTCAATACATATTGATGACGGCCCATCAGATTCTGGCGGTGAGTACTCCCTAAGACCCAATCTGGATGTGCTCGGAAAAGTTCACTATTTGGATTCACCATTTCCGGCTCAAACCACAATCCGAATTCCATGCCCAGTGAGTTCACATGCTCCACTAATGGCCCTAGCCCATGTGGCCACACGTGTTCATCCACCCACCAATCTCCTAGTCCGGCGGTGTCGTCGCGTCTTCCGTGGAACCAACCGTCATCTAAAACAAATCTCTCAATGCCAACATCGGCACCTTCCGATGCCAACTGCTTCAATGTTGCGAGGTCATGAGAGAAGTACACCGCTTCCCATGTATTTAAGACAATGGGTCGATTCTGTGGACCAGCGATGGAACGGACATACCGGTGAAATGAATGAGACACGCCGTTCATGCCATGGGGTGAGTAACTCAAGACAACATCTGGAGTGTCGTAGGTTTCCTGAGGAGCCAACACCACTTCACCTGGTTGCAATAATTCTCCTACTTGCACCACACGCAAACCATCAGTGACGGAGTCACACAAAATGGATGAGTTGCCACTCCATGCACAATGCACTCCCCACACCGATCCTGATTGTTCAGAGAAGTTTTGAGTTCCTACAAACACAACTCCCATGTGCTCATGAGATGTTCGCCCAGAGCGATTATTCACTGCAATCACTGATCGCTGCCACAGATGACGAGTTTCAATGGCTTCCATTGCATGCCTGCCACCAAGTGTGAGTACTTCTGTGCATTCACCACTAACTGGGATCAACATCTTCAATGAATCAATACACATGTCCTGAGTTCCAGTATTTGTGCATTTTGCGTTCATCCGCACCACACCAGATTCGTCTAACGAAATAGTGATGATGGTGGTAACGGCATGCTCCTCATCTGTTGATGTGAGGTGAACAGTGTTCTGCTTCTGAGAAACATCAACAAGTGTGCAATGGACGGGAAGTAGTTCGTTGTCTCTGCGAATCTGGATTCCCGGCTCCCCCATCCAGCCGCGGTGCGGTTCCGTAATTATCCAGGGAAATACTTCTGTATCTAGGCCTCCGCCTACTACCCCACGATGTAACAACGCAGGATTAATGGTGTCTGATGTGATGACATCTCCCACGTAACCAATAAACGGTGAGCCATCACATTCAGCAATGATCACGCTGGTAATTGCATCACGTAGATGAGCAAGTACACGTGGTGGAGACGCCATGCTCATATTCTCTCAGACCCTATGCACATGAAATTCGAAGTTCCATCCATCGTGTAAAAGTTTCATTGACGCCAAGAACAATTGGTTCAGAGTTCACACCATTGGGTGGACCAGATTGGGGTTCAATGCACACATCACCCCATGGTGCGTCATACCTCACCCAATGAGTGCAATTGCTCACTACTTCAATGTGCGTATTCTCCACCTGTAATTGAGGCCACTTCACGGGTTCCACAAAGCAGTCATCAACAGGTGGATCTTGTGGACGCACTCGTTGAAGAGTTGTGATGCCTGTGGTATCACGCTCCAACATGGAACCAAATGGTGCAGAGACCCGCTGGGGTTTGCTAAACCATGGATGCCAACCCACTTGTACAGGCATTCGTTCGTGAGCAAGAACAGTCAGTTCGAAACGAATCACATGATCGGTTAGTGAAATGCTGTGTTGCACTTCCCCGCGAA